>NZ_JBQCIE010000076.1:0-22600 GCF_051954055.1 Humibacter sp.
CGTCGACGGTCTCATCGAAGTTCAAGTCGGTGGAGTCCACCGTGGTCACACCCTCGGCGGCGGTCATGAAATCGACCACCTGAAGGTCGGCGTGGTCGCGGGCGTGCAGCTGCGCGGCGACATCCACGGCGGCGTGCCCGTCGAGCTCCCCGGCGCGACGTGCCGCACGGACCTCGGGCGCAGCGGTCAGCAGGATGCGGACAGCCGCGTCGGGCGCCACCACCGTCGTGATGTCACGCCCTTCCGCCACGATTCCCTCGTGGTCGGTGCCGGCCAGGAGACCGCGAAACAACTCGTTCAGTCGCAGGCGCACCTCGGGGATGCGCGCCACCGCACTTACCCGCGCCGACACCTCCGGGTCGCGGATGTCCGTGGTGACGTCGGTCTCGCCGACGAAGACCCGAAGCCGGCCGGGCTCGGTGTCGATCCGGTAGTCGAAGTCGGCGATGACGTCCGCCACCGCGTCCGCGTCGGTCACGTCGATGCCGCGGCGCATCGCGAACCAGGTCAGCGCGCGGTACGCGGCGCCGGTGTCGAGGAAGGCGAAGCCAAGTCGTGCTGCCGCGGCCTTGCTCACGCTGGACTTTCCGCTGCCCGCCGGCCCGTCGACGGCGACGACGATGGGAGTGCGCTCGTTCATCCGGCGGTCCTCCATCCGCGTGCCGACAGGTCTTCGATCGCGCGGGTCTTCACCTCGGGCAGCACCGCGATCTCGGCCAAGCCGATCTGCGCGCCCGGGGAGTGCTCGAGTCGCAGGTCTTCGATGTTGATACCGATCTCGCCCAGTTCTGTGAACAGCCGGCCGAGCTCGCCGGGCCGGTCGTCGACCATGACGACGATGCCGGCATAGCGGCGATCCTGCCCGTGCTTGCCGGGCAGCCCTGCCACCCCGGCGTTGCCCGCAGCGAGGTCCTGCGCGATCGCGCGGCGGGCACCGGATGCCTCGACATCCGCGAGTGCCGACAGCACGTCGTCGAGGTCGTCGCGATACGCGCGCAGGATGTCCACAACGGCCGGCGCGTTCGCCGACAGGATCTGCACCCAGAGCTCGGGGTCGCTGGAGGCGATGCGCGTCACGTCGCGCAGGCCTTGCCCGGCGAGGGCGAGCGACGACGACGGTGCTCCGTCCAGCCGCTTCGCCATCAGCGACGACACCACCTGCGGCGCATGCGAGACGAGTGCGACGGCCGCGTCGTGCTCGTCGGCGGGCAGCGTGACCGGCGTGGCGTCGAGGTCGAGGATGAGGTGCTCGATCGCCACGACGCGTTCCCGCGGCACCTCCGGCCTGGGGCACACCACCCACGGCCGGCCGATGAAGAGGTCGGCGCGGGCCGCGATCGCACCGCCGCGCTCCCGGCCGGCCAGCGGGTGGGAGCCGACGTACCGGCTCAGGTCGACCGGGCCGAGCTCGGAGCCGAGCTGTTCGAGCTCGGTGAGCAGCGCGGCCTTCACGCTGGCGACATCCGTCACCGTCGCGCGCGGGAACGCCGCGAGCTCGGTCGCGACAACGGAAGCCGTGGCATCCGGCGGCACCGCGACCACGATCAGCGATGGGTCGTCGCCCTCGTGGGGAAGCCTGCCGGCACCGTAGTCGACGGCGAGGTTCAAGCCGGCGCGCGAGGCATCCGCCAGGATCACATCGACGCCGCGCGCCCGCAGCCCCAGCCCGATCGACGCGCCGAGCAGTCCGGCGCCCACGACGCGCACGCTGCCGTTGAGGCGCGCGGCATGGTTCTGATTCACGTTTGCTCCGATTTCGACCTGGCAAGAGTGAGCACCTGGCCGAGCTCGATTTTAGTCAACTCGCGAGTGGCGCCCGACCGCAGGCTGCCCAGCTTCAGCGGCCCGAACTGGCGGCGCACCAGCGCTGTGACCGGATGCCCGACCGCATCGAGCATGCGACGCACGATCCGATTGCGCCCGGAGTGCAGTGTCACCTCCACGATGCTCTGCCCGTCGGATGCCTGCACCAGCCGCGCCTTGTCGGCCGCGATCGGACCGTCGTCCAGCTCGATCCCTCGCATGAGCTTCGCCATCGTCGCGGGCAGCACACTTCCCCGCACCGTCGCGATGTACGTCTTGGTCACCCCGAACGATGGATGCGCGAGCACGTTCGCCACCTCGCCGTCGTTGGTCAGCAGCAGCAGGCCGCTCGTGTCGGCATCCAGCCTGCCGACGTTGAAGAGCCGCACCTCATATCGGTCGGTGAACTGCGTCAGGTCGGGGCGGCCGCGGTCGTCGCGCATGGAGCTGACGACGCCGGTCGGCTTGTTCAGCATGATGTAGTGCTTGGAGGCATCCAGCTGAATCGCCGTTCCGTCCACCTCCAGCCTGTCGACGGCGGCGTCGATCCGGGTGCCCAGCGCCTGAACCACCTCGCCGTTCACCCGAACACGGCCCTCGACGATCAGCTGCTCGCTCACTCTGCGGGATGCCACGCCCGCCGCGGCCATCACCTTCTGCAGACGCTCACCGCTATCCGTGCCGCCGGTCTCCGGCGCACCGTCCGCGGCCCCGCCCACTCGCTCAGCGCACATCGCCGTCGAACCCTTCCGCACCGTCGGCGAGGAGTGGCGAGATGAGCGGAAGCTCCTCGATCGCGTTGATGCCCAGCTGCTGCAGCAGCAGGTCGGTGGTGCCGTAGTTGATGGCGCCGGTCTCGGCATCCGTGAACAGCTCAGTGATGAGGCCGCGCGAGAGCAGCGTGCGAACGACGGAGTCGACGTTCACCGCGCGGATCGACGCGATCGCACCGCGCGTGATCGGCTGCCGGTACGCGATCACGGCCAGCGTCTCGAGCGCGGCCTGCGACAGCTTGGCCGGCGCCTGCTCGCTGACGAAGTCCGTCACGAGGCTGTCGTACTCGGCGCGCACGTAGAGCCGCCATCCGCCTCCGACCTCGCGCAGCTCGAAACCGCGCACCGGTCCGCCGGTCTCGCCGCCGAAGTCGGCGACGAGCCCGTCGATCGCCTGCCGAACGGCTGCCACCGGCGCGCCGACGGCGGTCGCCAGTGTCACGAGCGAGAGCGGCTCGTCCGCCACCATGAGCACAGCTTCGATGGCGCGAGGCACGTCGTACCCGTGGCGCGGCTCGTGCGCTTGCTCTGCGCCATCCTGCGGCTGCTCCGTGTCGTGCGCCTGCGCGGCGTCCACCGTCGGCGACTCCGGCGGTGGCTGCAGGTCGAAGGACTGCTCGTGATCATCCATAGTCGGCTCCCAGGTTCGCCAGATTCTCGTCGGACCAGGCATCCGCCACCCACCTGATGGTCAATTCGCCCAGGGGTTCCAGCTGCTCGAACGCGACCGCCGCGAATCGGTAGAGCTCCAGCACGGCCACGAATCGCGCGACGATCACGCCCTTGCGGTCGGCGCCGGCGATCAGCTCCCGGAACGTGTACGGCGTGCCGCGCCGAAGCTGTGCCACGACGAGTGCTGCCTGCTCCCGCACACTCACGAGCGGGGCGTGCAGGTGGTCGAGCTCCACGACCGGTATCGCCTTGGGCGCGAATGCCAGCTCGGCGATCGCCGCGAAGTCGTCGAGGCTCAGCGTCCACTGCAGCTCGGGTTCGCGTGAGCGGTACTTCTCCTCCAGGCGCACGGAACGTGGATGCCTGCCCCACTCCGCCTCTAGCCGCTGCGCGAACCACGTCGAAGCCTCCTTGAACGCGCGGTATTGCAGCAGTCTGGCGAAGAGCAGATCGCGCGCCTCCAGCAGGGCCACGTCTTCGGCGTCGACGAGCTCTCCCTGCGGCAGAAGTCCGGCGACCTTCAGGTCGAGCAGAGTCGCGGCCACCACGAGGAACTCGCTGGCCTGGTCGAGCTCGTCGGCGGTGTCGATGCCCTTCAGGTACGCGATGAACTCGTCGGTCACCCTGCTCAGCGCGACCTCCGTGATGTCCAGCTCGTGCCGCCCGATGAGGCTCAGCAGCAGGTCGAACGGCCCCTCGAACACCTCAAGCGCGACCCGGAACGACGGCACACCCTCCGCGCTCTCGATGACGTCGCTCTCGACGGCATCCTGTGCGTCGTGCTGCGCCGACGGCTCAGGCGGCGGCGCCACGGAAAACCAGTTCCCGCGCCAGCTGACGGTAGGCGTCGGCCGCCTGGTGCTCAGGCGCGAACTGGGTGATCGGTGTGGCCGCGACGCTTGCGTCGGGGAACTTCACGGTGCGGCTGATCACGGTCTCCAGCACCTTGTCGCCGAACGCGTCGACCACCCGCTCGAGGACCTCGCGCGAGTGCAGCGTGCGAGCGTCGTACATCGTCGCGAGGATGCCATCGAGCTCGAGCGCGGGATTGAGACGTTCGCGCACCTTGTCGATCGTCTCGATGAGCAGGGCGACACCGCGCAGGGCGAAGTACTCGCACTCGAGCGGGATGAGCACGCCGTGGCTCGCGGTGAGCGCGTTGACGGTGAGGATGCCCAGCGACGGCTGGCAGTCGATGAGCACGACGTCGTAGTCTCCCGCGACCTTGCGCAGCACGCGGGCGAGCGCCTGCTCACGGGCGACCTCATTCACGAGGTGCACCTCCGCCGCGGACAGGTCGATGTTGGCAGGGATGACGTCGAGTCCGGGCGTGGCGGTGTGCTGGATCGCCTCCGCCGGGTCGTGTGCGCTGGAGAGCAGCAGGTCGTAGATAGTGACGGCCTCGTGGATCGCAACGCCGAGCCCGGCAGACAGCGCGCCCTGGGGGTCGAAGTCGATGGCGAGCACCTTGCGCCCGTACTCGGCCAGTGCCGCGCCGAGATTGATGCTCGAGGTGGTCTTGCCGACGCCGCCTTTCTGGTTGCAGAGGGCGATCACCCGGGCGGGTCCGTGCTCCGTAAGTGCCGGGGGCGTCGGGAACTGCCGCAGCGGACGTCCCGTCGGGCCCAGCTCCTCGACGGCAGTACCGCCGAAGCCCGGCAATTCCTGCTCGTCGGCTGGAATACGCGCCACGACTCCTCCGCTCGATTCAGGCTGTGGATCCGCGATCGAGTCTATCGAGCATCCGCATGGTGAACAGTCAGGAACGCCGTCGTTCCGGCCCGCAACGCCCGATGCGCCCCGCGGCAGGATCCGCACCGCGCCTCGGACGGCAGCAGAAGCTGAGGAACGCCTGAGCGGGCTCGCACCCTGCACCGGCCCGCCTCAAGCGCACGACCGAATGCGGTTGCTACCTTGGCCGCCATGAAGGGCGGGCGACGAGTGTGGACCAGTGCGGCATCCGCCGTCGCCATCCTGCTCGCCGGTATGACCGCGGGAGTCGTTCCCGTTCCTCCGCCGGCGCACGCCCCGCAGACATCCGAGAGCACCGGAACTCTTCCGACGAGCACCGGCAAGGTGCTCAGCTTCAAGCTCCCCTACCTCGCGCTCAAGGTGCACGACCCGAACGCTCAGGAGGTGGCCCAGCACGCAGCGGGCGACGCTCCCCTCCTCGTCTTCCTTCCCGCGACCGGCGAGGTGCCGAACGACTACCGCGAGTACCTGGCCACGGCCGTTTCGGTCGGATACAGCGTGCTCGGCCTCGACTACTGGAACATCGGCCGATCCGTCACGCGAACCTGTCGCGGTAACGCCGACTGCTACACGCAGCTGCAGCGGAACCGCTACGACGGCACGCACCCGTCGCGGTTCAGCCGGGTGGGCGCGGCGAACTCGATCGAGCGCCGGTTCGCGGCCGCTATCGCGTACCTCGAGCATCAGGACGCGGCGGGCGCCTGGGGCCGCTATATCGACGACGGGCATCCGAACTGGAGCCGCGTGGTCTTTGCCGGCCACTCGCAGGGCGGCGGCGAGTCCGCGTTCATCTCGCATTACCACCGGGTGCGCGGCGTGCTGATGTATTCATCGCCGGTGGAGACCTACGGCGACGTCGCGGCATCGTGGATGCGCACCCGCGGAGCAACGCCGCCGTCGCGCATGTACGGGTTCGACAGCGTGCACGACATGTACTTCCATCGCATCGTGGGCTCCTGGCAACGATTGGGCATGGGAGCGGCGGATGCCCGCCACGCGCCCCACGTCCCGACCGGCGGTCACGTGCTGCTCAGCTCGCTCGACATCGGAAACCCGCTGGAGTCGCACGGCCACACCGTCGACGACGCGGGGCCACGCACGAACAAGAGCGCGATGGTGTTCGCGCCGACCTGGCGCTGGATGCTCGAGCAGGTGCGCTGACAACGGGTCCGCATCACCCGCTTGACAACCCCGTTGCGTAAAGCGACACTGGTTTCACGACGTTGGGTACAACGTTGTACCTCCTACCCGAACTCCACACTCGCCGGTCACGGCACATCGACCGGCTGGAAGGCACTGGTTTTCAATGAAGAGAGCAGTAGCCGCTATCGCGGCTTTCGGCGCGGCTGTCGCGATGCTGACGGGATGCGCCTCGAACTCCTCCGGCAACTCGAACCAGCACGTCACGCTGACGTTCTGGCACGGGTACACGGCCGATGACGGGAAGAAGCTCGACAAGATCATCGCGGACTTCAACAAGTCTCAGCACGAGGTCACGGTGCAGGAATCGACCAAGACCTGGGCGGTGATCGAGAACTCGTTGCTGCCGGCCCTCACCGCGAAGTCGGGCCCGGACTTGGTCGCCTTGCCTGCCGAGGACCTCCCGGTGTACGCGGGCAAGAGAGCGCTGCAGGACCTCGGCTCGTGGTACTCCTCGAGCTCGAACGCCAAGGCACTGAACAAGAATGCGGTCACGATGGAGGTCGTCGACGGTAAGAAATACGGCGTTCCTACCGGCTTCGTTCCGCTCTCGGTCATTTACAACAAGACAATGTTCCAGGCCGCAGGCATCACGTCGTTCCCGAAGACGTGGGACGAATGGGTCGACGACGCCAAGAAGCTCACCATCACCCCGTCCGGGACTGCTGCCCCCACTCAGTACGGGCTTGCGCTCCCCGACCACCAGACGGTGGCGAACGGCGTCTGGCAGACGCTCTTCCTGGAGAACGGTGGCACCATCGCAGACGGCAAGACCGCCAAGGTCGACTCCGCGGCGAACGTCAAGACGCTGAAATATTGGGCAGACGCAGTGCGCAACGACCACATCTCGCCCACCGGGCTGACCGGCGTCGCCGCCGACAACCTGTTCGCCGCCGGAAAGGCGGCGATGGAGATCGCTGGACCATGGATGCCCGCCACGGCCGACGACAACCACATCTCCTGGGGCATCGCCCCGGTTCCCGCCGGACCCGTCACCCAGGCGGCTTCCGCGATCGGGGTGTCGATGGGCGTCACGGCTCAAACCGACAACGCACAGAAGGCGGCTGCGGAGAAGTTCTTCGACTACTTCTACAGCAAGAAGGTCGACACCGAGTGGTCACTTGGCTCGGGGTGGCCTCCGCTCCGCACCGACATTCCGGCGGCGGATGTCTCATCGAACGAGGTGGTTGCGGCCCTGACGAAGATCTCATCGCTCGCGCGGCCGCTGTTGCCCGGGGTGGTCGACAGCGCAGACGTGTTGTCAGCGGTCGACGACGCCACGCAGCATGCCGTCTCTGGCGGCGAAAGCCCCGACTCGGCACTGAAGGCAGCCCAATCTACCGCGCAGAACGCGCTGGACAAGTGATCTCGACGGAGAGGAGTCGTCGTGACCAGCGACACCCACCAAGCACGGCGCTACCGACCGCCGATGCAGCTCGGCGGCCGAGGCCACCTGCAGCCACAGACACGGCGTTGGATGGCCGCCGGCTGCTTCCTCGTGCCGGCCTGCGCGATTCTCGCCATCTTCGTGGTCGCGCCGATGCTCTCGGCGCTGCGCACTTCCTTCTTCGAATCGAGTGGCTTCGGGTCCGAGACCTTCGTGGGCTTTGGCAACTATGTCCAGGTCTTCACCGATCCCACGTTCCTCAGAGCCTTTGGGAACACGGCTCTCTACGCGCTCCTCTTCGTTCCCGCGGCCATCGTCGTCTCTCTCTTACTGGCTCTCGCAATGAACTCGCGGATGCTGCCGCTGAGGGGTGTCTTCCGGTCGGCGTTGTTCTTCCCATTCATCGTGTCTCTCGCCGTGGCGGCCTTCGCCTGGCAGTATCTACTCGACCCGCAGGTCGGCCTCCTCAACTACTGGCTGCAAGCGGTGGGCGTGCACCTCGGAAACGTGCTGAACTCACCCACTCTGGCGATGCCGGCGGTCGTCCTGGTCGCGGTGTGGAAGAACTTCGGCTTCTACATGGTGATCTTCCTCGCGGGACTCCAGGACATTCCCGCGAGCCTCTATGAGGCAGCCCGGGTTGATGGTGCCGGTGCGTTGCGCCGCTTCCGCAATGTGACGTTGCCGTTGTTGAACAACACCATGACGTTCGTCGTCATCTTCGCTCTCATCGCCGCGCTGCAGGCCTTCGACCAGATCTATGTGATGACGCAAGGCGGTCCATATCATGCAACCGACACGGTCGTCACCGAGATCTACCAGACGGGATTCCAGAAGCTGGACCTCGGTGTCGCATCCGCACTTTCCTACGTGCTCCTGATCGGCACCCTGGTGCTGAGTCTCCTGCAGTTTCTTCTGGGTTCCCGCCGCGAGAAGGATCTCGGCGCATGAGCGCGGCACCGGAAACCATCGCGCGGCCGCGACCGCGCGCGCTCGAAGCGTCACCACGCCGTCTTGCGGCCAGGATCGTGCTGGGCGGCGCGGTCGCGATCGGCATCCTCGCCATCCTCCTGCCGGTGCTGGTGGTGGTCTTCACCGCGTTCAAGCCTGCTTCCGAAGTGAACGCCTACCCACCGACCCTTCTGCCCGCGCACTGGACGGTGGCCAACTTCGACACGATCTTCCGCGAACTGCCTTTCGGCCGCCTGATCCTGAACAGCTTCGTCTTCGCGGGAGGCGTCACGCTCTGCGCGCTGGTGTTCGACTCGCTGGCGGCTTATGCGCTCGCACGCATCGACTTCACCGGCAACCGGGTGCTGCTCGTCCTCATCGTCGCAACCCTCATGATCCCATTCCAGGCCACGCTCGTGCCGCTCTACCAGATCGTCGCGCAGCTGGGCTGGATCAACACGTTCACCGCGCTCATCGTCCCCCGTGCTGCGGATGCCTTCGGCATCTTTTTCCTTCGACAGTTCTTCCTCGCGCTTCCGCGAGACCTCGACAACGCCGCGCGAATGGACGGCGCCTCGGAATGGCGCGTCTACCGCAGCATCGTGCTGCCGAACGCCGTGCCCGCCTTGATGACACTGGGAGTCTTCGTCTTCGTGAACAACTGGAACGATCTGCTCTGGCCGCTCGTCTTCTCGACCAAGTCGGACATGGCCACCATCACCTCAGGCCTCACCCTTCTCACGGGCCCCAGCGGAGTCGTGCCCTATGGCGTGATGATGGCCGGCTCGCTCATCGCATTGCTTCCGCTGACGATCCTCTTCGTGATCGTGCAACGCAGGTTCGTCTCGAGCGTCGCAGCGACGGGTCTCAAGTGAGCGGCTGGTGGTCGGGTGCCCGGCTGCGCCTCGGGCTGGGAATCGAGGACACCTTCGTTCCGCAGAGCGGCCCCGGCGAGCGCGCCATCGACGAGTACGAACTCACCGAGCACTATGAGCGGTGGCGAGAGGACATCGGGCTTGCACGTTCCGTAGGCGCGGAATTCCTCCGCTGGGGTGTGCCGTGGCACCGGGTCAATCCCGAGCCCTCCACATGGGACTTCGACTGGACCGACAGAGTGCTGAACCGCATGTCGGACCTGGGCATACGCCCGGTCCTTGATCTGCTGCACTACGGCACCCCGCTGTGGCTCGACGGAGAGTTCACGAACCGCGACTTCCCCGAACGCTTCGCACAGTTCGCGCGCCGCGTGGCAGAGCGATACGGCGACTTCGTCACTGACTACACACCCGTGAACGAACCCATGATCCATGCACAGTTCAGCGGAGAGTATGCGTACTGGCCGCCTTACCTGAGCGGTCAGGACGGGCTGAACCGCATCGTAGTCGCACTGGCCGACGCCTCACGGCTCGCGCAGTCCGGCATCCGCGACTCGATCGGCGACGCCACGAACATCGTGCACGTCGACGCCGGTTTCCGTTACACGGGCGATATCTCGGCGTCCGAGCATTCCGAGCACGTTGAGCGACTCCTCGCCGAGCGATTCCTCTTCGAAGACCTCATGCACGGCCTCGTCGTCGACGGGCACCCGTTGCATGATGCTCTGCTGAGGTCCGGCATCGACCCGCGAAGACTGGAGCGATTCGCGGAACAGCCCACCCCACCCGATCTCATGGGTGTCAACTACTACCCGAGGCACTCGACGGAAGTCTTCGAGACCGGGGTCTCGCACCGGGGTGGATTCGCGGATCCGCGGCCAACGCGCGATGACGGAGTGGCGGGTCTTCGTGAAGTGCTGACGACCTACGCGGAACGATACGGGCACCCGGTACTGCTGAGCGAGACCTGCGTCACGGGCACCGAAGAGGAGCGCATCGCGTGGATGCGCGATTCGATCCGGGAGCTCGAGCGACTGCGGTCGGGCGGGGTGTCCGTCGTCGGCTTCACTTGGTGGCCGCTCTTCGACATGATCGAGTGGACATGGCGCCATACGAGCGCTCCGCCGCTTGCGCATCGGCTCACCATGGGCCTCTACGACCTCGTGATGACAGAAGGAGGCCTCGAGCGTCGGGAGAACACCGTTGCCGAGGCATTCCGCTCACACTCGACCCGGCGCCCCGAGCCCGACGTTCAGCCGCCCCGAGCCGAGACCGGCGCGATGCCGTGAGCACGTCATCCCATCGATCTCGTCGGGCACCCCAGCGATGACTCTGCCGTGCCCGAGGCGAGCCGACCGCCCAGTACACTGGCAGCCTCGGCGAGAGGGGTGCGCATGACCGTCACGCTGGTCGACGTCGCACGCGCAGCCGGAGTCTCCATCAAGACCGCCTCGAATGTCGTTCGGGCGCAGGGAAAGTTCAGTGAAGACACCGCGAAGCGGGTTCGCTCGGCGATCGCCGAGCTCGGCTATAAGCCCAATCTCGCGGCACGGGGCCTGCGTTCGGGCAGAGTGGGCGCGATCAGCCTCATCGTTCCCGACATCCGCAACCCTTACTTCTCGGAACTGGCGTCCGCCGTCATCGAGGTGGCGGACCAGCACGAGTTGCTCGTCGTGCTGGAGCAGTCAGGTGGGGAGCCCGAAGCCGAGCTGGAGCTGCTGCGCGGACGACGCGCTCGACTGGTCGATGGCATCCTCTTCAGCGCACTCGCCCTCACCGCCGGCAACGCCGATCTTGCCGAGACGGTCACCATGCCGGTCGTGCTTCTCGGCGAGCCCATCGCGGGTTGGCCTACCGATTTCGTCACGATGCCCAACCAATCGGGAGCGAGAGCGGCAACGAAGCACCTGATCGATCGCGGACGTCGGCGCATCCTCGCCCTCGGCCGAAGAACAGGCGACCTCGTCGGCCCAGCGCATCTACGGCTTCTCGGTTACAGGCAGGCACTCGCCGACGCGGGCATCGGCGCGGACCCCATGCTCGAGATCGACGCAGGGCTCTGGCAACGCGAGAACGCAGCGAGGACTGTCCGCGATGCCCTGGCTCGCGGCACGGACTTCGACGGCATCGTGGCCTTCAATGATGCCCTCGCACTCGGAGCGATCCGTGCGCTTCAGGATGCTCGAATCCGCGTCCCCGACGACGTCTCCGTCATCGGATTTGACGACATCGAGGAAGCACGATTCAATCAGCCGACACTGACCACGATCAAGATCGATCTGCAGGCTATGGCGTCGTCAGCGGTGCGGTTCCTGCTACGCCGACTCGACGAGGACTCCGAGCACCGCACCGCCAGCGAGGGCTTCATCTCGGATTTCACCATCATCGAGCGCGACTCGACGTGATGGTGACCCCAGTCGCGCTCACCGCGCCCGCGGATGCGCCGTCGTGTACATGTCGCGCAGTGTGTCGGCGGTGACGAGCGTGTAGATCTGCGTCGTCGCCACCGACGAGTGGCCGAGCAGCTCCTGCACCACGCGCACGTCCGCTCCGCCCTCCAGCAGGTGCGTGGCGAACGAGTGCCGCAACGTGTGCGGAGACACGGATGCCGTCAGCTCGGCCCGCTCCGCCGCAGCCCGGATGATGAGCCACGCGCTCTGCCTGCTCAGCCGCGCGCCACGAGCGCCCAGGAACAGCGCGGGAGTCGCGTGTCCGCGAGCCGAGTACAGCGGCCTCACCCGCACCAGATACTCGTCCACCGCATCCCGCGCGTACCGGCCGAGCGGCACGATGCGCTGCTTGCTGCCCTTGCCCGTCAGCCGGATTACGTCGCGATCGATCACGTCGTCGACGTTGAGGTCGACGGCCTCCGAAACTCGCGCGCCCGTCGCGTACAGCAGCTCCAGCAGCGCCTTGTCGCGCATCCGGGCCGGCTCATCCCCGTCCGTGGCCGCCAGCAACGACTCGACCTGCGCGACGGTCAGCGCCTTAGGCAGCCGTGACGGAAGTTTCGGCGGCCGAACGTCGCGGGCCGCGTCCTCGTGCACCTCGCCCTCGTCCAACAGAAAGCGATGCAGGCCGCGCACCGTGGAGAGCATGCGAGCGACGGATGCCGCGCCGAGCCGCTGCGTCGCATCCACCTCTCCGCGCATCACCAGGTGGCGGGAGTAGTCGTCCACCTCGCGTGAGCCGACGGCGGCGATGTCGTGGATGTCCCGCTCGACGAGCCACTCCGCGTACGCACCGAGGTCACGGCGGTACGCCGCGACCGTGTTGCGGGAGAGGCCGCGCTCGATTCCGACATGCCGCAGGTACGCCTCGACCGCGACCTCGGGAGTCATGCCAGCGGACGGGTCAGCCACGATCCCCGCCGCAGCGGCTCGTCCGCCTTCCCCAGGGAGGCGTAACCGTTCTCTCTCGCCGCGACGGCCGCGAGCGACGCGATGCCGAGGGGCGCGTTGCGCAGCCGGCGCTCGAGAACGCCGCGCACGACCTCCTCCAGCGGCACCCAGCGCACCTCGATGTCCGCTTCCTCCTCCTCGCGGGCGAACACGTCGTCAGCCGCTCGAACGCCTCGTGCCAGGTAGACCCGGATCACCTCATTGTTCCCGCCGGGCGAGCTGAAGAACTCGACGAGCACATCCCACCGATCGGCAACCATGTCGGCCTCTTCGGCCAGCTCGCGCTTCGCGGCCTCCAGCGGCGGCTCCCCCGTCAGGTCGAGCAGGCCCGCCGGCAGCTCCCAGTCCTTGGAGCGGATCGGATGCCGGTACTGCCTGATCAGCAGCGCCCGGTCCTCGTCGTCCAGCGCCAGCACCGCGACGGCGCCGGTGTGGTCGACGTACTCCCGCACAACGGTCGAGTCGCCGAGGTCGACGGTGTCCCGTCGCACGTCCCAGACCCGGCCCCGGTAGACGACCTCGGAATCGGTCACCAGCCCGGTGTATGGCTCGTCGGCCAGGTCGTCGTACGCGGCGTCAGGCATCCTCTTTCACCTCGAAGAGACGTGTGGACTCCTGACGATCGAGCGCAGCGGCGATCAGGCCGCGGAACAGCGGATGCGCCCGGTTCGGCCGGGAGCGCAGCTCCGGGTGCGCCTGGGTCCCCACGTAGAACGGGTGCGTCGCGCGGGGCAGCTCGACGTACTCGACGAGGTGGCCGTCCGGTGACGTGCCGGAGAACACCAGCCCCGCATCGGCGATCTGATCACGGAAGTGGTTGTTCACCTCGTAGCGGTGACGATGACGCTCGGACGCCTCGTCCGCGCCGTACAGCTCGGACACGATGGATCCGTCCTGCAGCCTCGCCGGGTACAGCCCCAGCCGCATCGTGCCGCCGAGGTCACCACCCGCGATGATCTCCACCTGCTCGGCCATCGTCGCGATCACCGGGAACTGCGTGTCGGGGTCGAACTCGCTGGAGGATGCCCCGTCCAGGCCAGCCTCGTTCCTCGCGTACTCAATCACCATGCACTGCAGTCCGAGGCAGAGTCCGAGGGCGGGGATGCCGTTCTCGCGCGCAAACCGCAGCGCACCGAGCTTGCCCTCGATGCCGCGGATGCCGAACCCGCCAGGCACGCAGATGCCGTCGACGTCCGCGAGCTCGCGGGCCGCACCCTCCGGCTCCTGGCATCCATCGCTGGCGATCCAGCGCAGGTTCACCTTCGCCCGGTTCGCGAACCCTCCTGCCCGCAGCGCCTCGGTGACCGAGAGGTAGGCATCCGGAAGGTCGACGTATTTGCCGACCAGACCGATCGTCACCTCGTGCTTCGGCTCGTGCACCACCTTGAGCAGCGTCTCCCAGCTCTCCCGGTCCGGCTCGTCAGCGACGAGGCCGAGCTGGTCGACGATGTAGTCGTCGAGCCCCTGGTCGTGCAGCATGTTCGGGATGTCGTAGATGCTCGGCACGTCGACCGCGTTCACGACGGCGCGCTCGTCCACGTCGCACATCAGCGCGATCTTCTTCTTGTTGCCCTCGGAGACCGGACGGTCGCTGCGCAGCACGAGCGCGTCCGGCTGGATGCCGATGGACCGCAGAGCCGCCACGGAGTGCTGCGTCGGCTTGGTCTTCTGCTCGCCGGACGCGTTCATGTAGGGAACGAGCGAGACATGCACGAAGAAGCAGTTCTGGCGCCCGAGCTCGTGACGCACCTGCCTGGCCGACTCGATGAACGGCTGCGACTCGATGTCACCGACCGTTCCGCCGATCTCGGTGATGATGACGTCGGGCTGCGGGTCGTCGGATGCCTGCAACCGCATCCTGCGCTTGATCTCGTCGGTGATGTGCGGAATGACCTGCACAGTGTCGCCGAGGTACTCGCCGCGGCGCTCCATGGCGATCACCTGCGAGTAGATCTGTCCGGTGGTGACGTTGGCGGCCTGGCTGAGGTTGATGTCGAGGAAGCGCTCGTAGTGCCCGATGTCGAGGTCCGTCTCGGCCCCGTCGTCGGTGACGAAGACCTCACCGTGTTGGAATGGGTTCATCGTGCCCGGGTCGACGTTGAGATACGGGTCCAACTTCTGCATGACGACGCGGAGGCCGCGGGAGGTCAGCAGGTTGCCGAGGCTGGCGGCCGTCAGGCCCTTGCCCAAAGAAGAAACGACACCACCTGTCACGAAGATGTGCGTGGTAGTGCCGTCCGGGTTGCTGTGATCGGTCGAGGGGCCCGCGTCAGTTTTTTCCACCACGGGCTTTCATCCTACAGCGCGGGATCGAGCGTGAAGTCTTGACACTCGCTGCTCGACGTGCTTAGTTAAGCAGATGCTTAACCAAATCGACGACGTGTTCCGTGCACTCGCCGACAGCTCGCGGCGGAGCATCGTCGAGCGCTTGGCCGTCGGTGACAAGACGGTGAGCGAGCTCGCTCGGCCGCTGGCAATGACGCTGCCGGCGGTCATCCAGCACCTTGCCGTGCTGGAAGCGAGCGGACTCGTGCGCAGCCGCAAGACCGGGCGGGTGCGCACCTGCAGCCTGGACCGCACGGTCTTCGACCGGGCGGAGCAGTGGTTCGTCCAAAGACGCCTCACGTGGAACGAGCGGCTCGACAGGCTCGGCGACTACCTCACCGACGAGCACGACTGATCAGATACCCATCCGAAGGAGCGAAAGATGTCCGACCGATACGTCACTCACGACACGATGGTGCTGGAGCGCACCTATCCCGCCGACCGGGAGCGGGTCTTCCGGGCATGGACCGACGAACGTGCCAAGCGCGCCTGGTTCCTCGGCGAGAGCGAGGAGGATGCCTCGAGTGCCGAGTACGAACTCGACTTCCGGGTCGACGGCCGCGAGCTCTGCCGCAGCACGGCCCCGGACGGCGCGGTCTATACCTACATGGCTCGATACGACGACATCGTGCCCGACGAGCGGATCGTGTACACGAACTTCATGCTGCGGGGTGAGACGCGAATCTCGGTGTCGCTCACGACCGTGGAGTTCCGCTCCACTGGATCGGGGACGCAACTCGTACTCACCGAGCACGGCGTCTACCTCGACGGTGAAGACAAGCCGGAGTACCGAACACAGGGCATCGAGCAGCAGCTGGATACCCTCGGCGCGGTGCTCGACCCGGCTGCCACGGCGGGTCTCACACGCTGATCGCGGCTCCGGTCCGGTCTACGACCTGACGCCGACGCCGTCCCTGGCGAGCTCGATGAGCTCCCGCGCGTGCGCGAGTCCGCTCTCGGAGTCGGAGAGCCCGGAGAGCAGGCGCGCCATCTCCGAGATGCGGTCGTCCCCGTCCAGCTGCCGCACGCTCGAGGCCGTAACCGATCCGTCGCCCGCCTTCACCACCGTGAGGTGGTTCGTCGCGAAAGCGGCGACCTGCGCCAGGTGCGTGACCACGATCACCTGCGCCGTCTCGGCGAGCCTGGCCAGTCGTCGCCCGATCTCGATCGCGGATGCCCCGCCCACCCCTGCGTCGATCTCGTCGAACACGAAGGTGGGCACCGGATCGCTCCCCGCCAGCACCACCTCGATGGCGAGCATCACCCGGGAGAGCTCGCCACCGGACGCGCCCTTGCCGAGCGGCCGGGGCTCTGCGCCGGCGTGCGGTCGCAGCAGGATCGTGACCGCGTCGCGGCCGGCGAGCGTGTAGTCGTCGCGCCGCTCCACCTCCACGACGACCTCGGCGTCTGCCATCGCCAGAGCCGCGAGTTCCTCGGTCACGCGAGCGGCGAGTTCCTGCGCCGCGGTCGACCGCAGCTCCGAGACGGATTCCGCCAGCCGGTCGACCTCCGCTTCGTCCTCCGTGACGAGCGTGGTCAGCTGCTCGATGCGTTCCTCGTCGCCCTCCAGTTCTGCCAGACGCGTTCCGCCGCTCGCCGCCCGCTCCAGTACCTCATCCAGGCTGGGCCCGTACTTGCGCACGAGTGCGGTCAGCTCGGCCCGACGCTCCTGAATGACTTCCAGGTCGTGCGTGCCGTCCGCGTCGAGCGCCGCAAGGTAGGTGGAGAGCTGCGCCGCGGCATCCTCCACCTGAAATCCGAGACCGGCGATGGAGTCCGCCAGCGTCTGGAGAGCCGGGTCGTGTGCTCCGGCGCGCTCGAGTTCGCGACGTGCGGTCTCCAGCAGCCCGCGCACATCCGGTCCGTCGGAGTCCTCCGCCGACAACGCTTCCCGGGAGACCGAAGCAGCGATGCGCAGCGACTCCAGGTTCGTCAGCCGCTCCGCCTGCTCCGCGAGTGCTTCGTCCTCCCCCGGCTCGGGCGCCACGGCCTCGATCTCGCTGAGCGCCACCCGCAGGTCGTCCGCCTCCCGCGCACGGCGATCCCGCTCGTCCACCAGCTCGGCCAGCTCCTCACGGTTCGCACTCCACCGGCGGAACGCCTGACGGTACTTCTCAAGGGCTTCCGCCAATGGCGCGCCGGCGAATCGGTCGAGCGCGTCACGCTGCGCCGCCGCCGATCGCAGCCGGATCTGGTCCGATTGCCCGTGCACCACCACCAGTTGCTCGGCGAGCTCGCCGAGCACGCTGACCGGGGCGCCTCGGCCGCCCACCACGGCGCGGCTGCGTCCCTCAGCGGCCACCGATCTGCTCAGCACGAGCTCGCCGTAGGATGCCTCACCCGTGTCGTCGAGATCGCCTCCGGCATCCCGCACCCGCTCGGCGACCTCGCCGTCCGCCGGCACACGCCATCGTCCCTCGACCCACAGTTGTGTGCTGCCGGAGCGCACGACAGCACTGTCGGCGCGTTGCCCGAGCAGTAGTCCGAGCGCGGTCACGACCATGGTCTTGCCCGCACCGGTCTCGCCGGTGAGCGCCGTGAATCCGGGCCCGAGCGGCAGCGTGGCGCGCTCGATGACCCCGAGGTCGCGGATCGAGATCTCCTCAATCACGGGCGTTCGGTCCTCGCCAGCCCGTGACCGGCAGGTCGAACTTGCGCACCAGCCGGTCGGTGAACGGCGCGGTGTGCAGGCGCGCCAGCTTCACGGGCGTGTCGGAGCGCGCCACCATCACCCGCGCGCCTGGCGGAAGGTCGAACGCCCTCCTGCCGTCGCACCACAGAACAGCCGGGGTGTCGGTGCGGCGCAGCAGCTCGACGGCGAGTACCGAGTCGGCCGCCACGACGAGCGGGCGGGAGAACAACGCGTGCGCGCTCAGCGGCACGAGCAGCAGAGCGTCCAGCGTTGGCCACACCACGGGACCACCGGCGGAGAACGAGTACGCCGTCGAACCCGTGGGCGTGGACATCACCACGCCGTCGCAACCGAAGCTCGACAACGGCCGCCCGTCGACCTCGATGACGACCTCGATCATGCGCTCGCGGCTGGCCTTCTCGATGCTCGCCTCGTTGAGCGCCCAGCTCGTGTAGATGACCTCGGTGCCCGACTTCACGCGCACGAACAACGTCATGCGCTCTTCGACGGCGTAGTCCTTGGCGACGGCCCGACTCACCGCGAGCTCCAGATCGTCGCGCTCGCTCTCGGCGAGGAATCCGACGTGGCCGAGGTTCACGCCCAGCAGAGGAACGTCGCAGTCCCGTACGGTCTCCGCGGCGCGCAGAATGGTGCCGTCCCCGCCGAGCACGATCACCAGCTCGAGCTGCTCGGGCATCACGTCGTCGCCGAGCACGGCCAGCGCCGCGAGGTCGGACGCCGCATCGACCAGCTCTGCGCGCTCATCCGCTCCGAGAACCGGTACGACTCCTGCTGCGATGAGCTGCCGGCAGACCTGGATGCCTGCCTGGATCGAGTCGCCCCGACCGGTGTGCGAAACCACGAGGAAGTACCGCCCGGGTTCGCTCACGCTCACTCTCCCACCATCGCGCCGACGTCGTTCAACCATTCTGTCGGATGCCGACCCGCCCGTGTGCTGAGCCGAAGGAGGTACTCACGATTCCCGTGACTTCCGGCGATGGGGGACGGAAGGATGCCCGCCGTCCCGAGACCGAGGTCCCACGCCGCCCACATGACGGAGGTGACGGCATCCTCTCGCAGCGCTGCGTCGCGCACGATGCCCTCGCGGATGCCCGTCCGCCCCACCTCGAACTGAGGCTTCACGAGAAGCACGTACTCGGCTTCCCGCCCGGCCGCCGCGACGAGTGGAGGCAGCACCAGGGTCAACGAGATGAACGACAGGTCGCCGACCACGATGCCGATCTCGTCACCGCCGGTCAGGCCGTGGAGCGCCGCCGCATCCAGGTACCGGACGTTCACGCCCTCCGCGACCGTGACGCGGGCATCCGACGCGATCGACGGTGCGAGTTGGCCGTGTCCGACGTCGAGCGCGATCACGCGCCGAGCCCCGCGTTCGAGCAGCACCTGGGTGAAGCCGCCGGTCGATGCGCCGACATCGAGCGCGGTGGCGCCAAGGACCGCCTCGTCCAGCCCGAACCCGTCAAGCGCGGCGATGAGCTTGTGCGCCGCCCGACTGACATAGTGGTCGGCTGCTTCGACCGTGATCGCGCTGCTCTCGCGCACTCGAGCGGATGCCTTGACCACCGGCCGGCCGTCGACGCTGACCCGTCCCTCGGCGATGAGTTGCGCCGCCTGCGTGCGCGAACGTGCCAGTCCGCGCGCGGTCACCGCGGCATCGAGACGTTGCTCCCCGCTTGCCGGGACTTCGGGACTTGCCGGGACTTCATGCATCCTGGCGGTGGTCGTCCTGGCCCTCGAGCACCTCGGCGAGCTCCGCATGGATGCGCGTGTACGCGTCAGCGCGCTCCTCGAGGGGCCGCTCCTCGATCAAGCGCAGTCTCGACAGGAGCCCGTCGTCGCCCTCGTGCACCGTTTCGCTCTCCTCAAGCATCAGTCCACGGTACCCCGCGGGCTACCGCCGCAAGGCCCGGGACACCGCCTATGTGTACAGCTCCTCGGGAACCTCGAGTGCGTAGATGGGCCGCCCGCAGTTCCAGATCAGCGTGCTCGCCGCGCGCAGAAGGTCGATCTCCCGCTCGCCCCGCCGCACGATGCGCACGGCGCTCCCCTCGAGGCGCACGGATGCCCCGCGCACCTCGACAGCGTCGCCCGACCGGGACACCTTCACCGTCGGATAGGGCTCGTCGAGCTCGCTGAGGTCGGAGAGCAGGTACTGCGGCCGCTCGTCCTTCCCCGCTGCCAGCACCTGCTTCGCCCGGTCGATGCCGGTGAGCACCAGCAGCGACGGTACCCCTGCCCTGTTGGCGCCGAGGATGTCCGTGTCGAGTCGGTCGCCGATCGCCAACGGTGACTTCGCGCCGAATCGCTCAACCGCGAGGTCGTACATCGCCCGCTCCGGCTTTCCCGCGACGATGGGCAGCCGTCCGACGGCGGTGTGCACGGCGGAGACGAGAGTTCCGTTCCCCGGGGCCACCCCGCGGGGCTGCGGAAGCGTCCAGTCCGTGTTCGTGGCGACCCACTGCACCGACTCGTCCGCAAGCGCGAAAGCCGCCTCCGCCAGTTGTGCCCATCCCACGTCGGGCGCGAAGCCCTGCACCACCGCGGCGGGATGGTCGTCCGCCGACCGCGTCGCGTGGTAGCCGGCCTTGTCGAGCTCCGAGACGAGGCCGTCGCCGCCGACCACCAGAACAGTGGACTCGGGCTGGATGAGATCACGCAGCATCATGACGGCTGCCTGCGGCGACGTGATGATGTCGTCGGCGTGCACCGCATACCCCAGCTGGGTGAGGTGGTCGGCGACCGAACGGTCGGTGCGTGAGGCGTTGTTCGTGAGGCATCCCAACCGAACGCCGTGCTCCTGCGCCCGCTTCAGAGCCTCGGCGGCGTGTGGGATCGGCTCGGCTCCTGAGTAGAGTACCCCGTCGAGATCGGCCAGGATGACGTCGACACCGTCCAGCGGCGACCGCTCGGCTTCGCGGCGGAACAGCCGGCGCCGGCCGTCACTCGCCACCGCCGCGCCCTTCGGATGCCTCGTCGTCAGCGACCACGACGTCGTCCTCATCGACGACCACGACGTCCTCGTCGTCCACGACCATGACGTCCTCGTCGTTCTGCCCCAGCGCGTCTCGTGCGCGTTCGGCGAGGTCGCGCCACTCGGCGGCTTCGGCGCTGCGATCCAGATCTTCCAGCACGGTCGCGTACGCGTCGAAGAGCGTAGGGCTGTATGAGAACGCTCGCCGACGGTCCAGCTGCGGGATCTCGAGTTCCGCCAGGGCGGCATCCGTCTGGCCGAGGTCGAGACGTGCTCCGGACATCGCGATGGCCAGCGCCACCTGCACGTCGTTCGAGAGTTCGGAGCGCGGAACCGAGCGGCCCTCCTCGAGGGCTCGGTCCGGCCGGCCGACGCCCCGTTCGCTGTCGACCATGAGCGGAAGCTGGTCGTTCTTCCCGGAGATGCGTCGATACGTGCGCAGCTCGCGCAGCGCGAGCGCGAAGTCGCCCGTCTCGTACGCCGTGATCGCAAGCGTCTCACGGACGATCGCGATGCGTCCGGCACGCCGGGCAGCGGCCAGTGCGTGCCGATGTGCGAGCTCCGGGTCCTCGCCGATGAGCTGGGATGCCCTGGCGAGGTGCCTCGCCACCTCTTCGGCGTTCTCCTTGCTGAGCGTCTTCAGCTCGTTGCGAGCCGCCCTGTTGAGATCCTTCGATGTGACCGATTCCGGCAGCTCCGGATCGTTGTGCCTCGGCCGCACGCTCCGCGGCGCGAATCCACGCTCGCCCTGCGCGTCGTCGTACCCTCTGCTCGAGTCCCGGCCCGGACCTCTCTGCGAGCGGTCGCGACCATAGCCCCGCTCGTCACGTCTGTCACCGTCGCGTCCATAGCCCCGGCTTTCACGCTTGTCCCCGTCGCGGCCGTAATTCCTGGCATCGCGTTTCTCTGGGTCGCGCCCGTAACGCTTGGTGTCGCGCTTGTCCCGGTCATTCCCATAGCGTCCGGTCTGGTCGCGTGCACGGCTGTCGCGCCGCTGGCCGCCGGCACCACGCTCACTAGTCGGACGTCCCTCGCCGTAACGGCGCTGGCCTGTCCCACTCGCGCCGCCAGGTCGGCGCTGGTCTCCGTAGTCGCGCCTCCCGCCGGCGTTGTCCCGGTCGCCGGCCCCGGCACGTCGCTCCCCGTACGGACGGCGATCGTCGCGGCCGCCGTCGCGAGCGGGCCGCCGATCCTCCCGGCCGCTGTCGCGAGCGGGCCGCCGATCCTCCCGGCCGCCGTCGCGAGCGAGCCTCCGATCGTTGCGTGCCCAGTCACCACCACGGCGGTCGCGATCGCCCGATCGAGGCGCCCCCGTCCGATCGGTCCGCGCACGCGAACTGCCTGCTCCTCTGCTAGGGCTGCTCCGCCGTTCGCCTTCAGTACCACCGCGGCGAGGGCGACCGGCATCCGTGCCACCGGATTGCGGACGTCCGTAACGCCCGTCTCGCCCGGCACCGTTCCCCGTCGATGGTCGCCGCTCCGGTCGACCGCTGCTGGGTCGTCCGTCCCTCGGGCCGCGTCGGGCACCGTCATGACCTGAACCGTTCCGGGAATCGTCGCGATCTTCTCCTCGATCGCCTCGATCGTCTCGTGCCATGTGCACAATCCTTCCCGTCGCACGCTGAGTGCGGGTGCCGTGTGGTGTTGTTCGTGTGTTAAATGCGGAATGGCCACCCAATGGGTGGCCATTCCGTTGAAGGTGTCCGGCGGTGTCCTACTCTCCCACAGGGTCGCCCCTGCAGTACCATCGGCGCTGGGAGTCTTAGCTTCCGGGTTCGGAATGTGTCCGGGCGTTTCCCTCTCGCTATGGCCGCCGTAACTCTATGGATTTACGATC
>NZ_JBQCIE010000077.1:0-2624 GCF_051954055.1 Humibacter sp.
AGGCATCCACCGTCGCGCGCCCGGAGAACGCTGCGCTGCTTGAGGGAGAAGAGTCGTTGTTCCCGGCCGAGGTCGAGCGGGTTTCCGCAGCTGTCGACGATCAGTTGTTGGGAGCCCGCATCGCAGAGGTGACTCTGCACCGCAGCCAGGGGTATCGCGTCGTGGCTTCCTTCGAGGTGGCCGACATTGTCGGTGATGCCGGACACTGAGTTCTCGTCGCGCGTGACCAGTACCCGGACGGCCGGACGATGGGTGCGGAACGTCGTCGAGTCGTCGGATGCGGCTCCGCAGCGGAGGACGTCCAGCATGGTGTCGAATGCCAACTGCTCGTTTGTACGAGGGTCGTCGATGAGCGTGTTCGCCCAGGCTCGTTCTGCTTCAGAGATGAATCGAGGGCCGCCGCGGCGTGGGCTGAGTGCTATGTCGAGCAGCTGTGTGGCGAAGACGCCGGATTCATCGTCGAAGACGACGTGAGCGGTCAGTTGCCCGTCGTTGTTGCGCCTCATGACCCAGGACCGGTTGTCGTAACGCTTCTGCCATCGTTCCTGAACACCGGCCGGGTCGATCTCGTCGCGCAGGTGTCGCGCCGTGCGGAACAGCTCGTCAATGTGTGTCTTCCGCGCGTCCTCGACGAGTTCGGTTGCTGCCGCCCGGAGGGTCTCGGTACCGCAGGTCGGGCTCGGTTCACCGAGTCCGCGGACGATCGCGTCGCCCGCTGCAGGAGTGATGACGCCGGTGCCGACCGCGGATGTCACGGGATGGCTCCACGGCAGCACGGCGGGTGTCTTCGGCGCATCCGTTGCATCATGGCCGTCCATGCCGATGCCTGTTTCAGGAGTGGTGCCGTCGTCCGCCGCAGCATCCCCGGCCGGCCTGTCATCGGTCGAGGCGGTGGGTACCTGCCGGAGGAGCTGTTCTGCCGCGTCGGCTTCGCCCATCGCCCCGCCGAGGCGTACCTGCCGCGCGGCTTCGCCGCGACTGGCACCGGTGACCGATTGCACGAAGCGCACGGCGTTACGGTGCCCGTTCCGCTGCGCAAGCCCCGCCTGCCCCTGTGAGCGCTCGGATCGTTTCGCGGCGACGCCGGCGGCGACCGTGATGATCGTGTCGAACTCCGCGCGACCGCGCGCCGCATCCGACATCAACCGTGCGAGCGCGTCATCATCGAGCGCCGTGACCAGCTGCACCAGTGACGGCACGTCCGCATCGCTCCGGTCGACGCAACCCGCGCCGGGCTGAAGCGCGTTCGTTGCCGAGCGATGAAGAGCCGAGCACGCACGCTGCGTGGCTTCTTCCAGACGCTCCACCGTTGAGGACATGTGCCCATCCTACCCCGCTAAATCGAACAAAGCAACGAATATCAATAGGAGACTCATCGCCCACACGCGGACAGAGATCCGAAACTGGCCGGCATTTGATCGGTAATATCGAATACTGTTCCGAATCCAGACACGAGATGGCCCGGCTAGCTCGCAGCGGTACGGGCGCGCCGGGCAACGGCGAACTCAACCAACGACCCTGGGCTTGGGGTCACGGTGCCAGACTGTCGCTCATGCATATCGCTCTCACCGGTGGATCAGGCAAGCTCGGACGAACGGCGGTGCGGGTCCTCCGCGACGCGGGCCACGACGTCACCTCGTTCGATGTGACCGGCATCCGCGGCCCCGGTTTTCTGCAGGTGGACCTGAAGGATTACGGCCAGGTGGTGGACGCGCTCGCCGGAGTGCACGAGGGTACGAGGCAGACCGGATACGACGCGATCGTGCACCTCGGCGCGATCCCTGCCCCTGGCATCCGGAGCGATGTCGCCACCTTCGAGAACAACATCCTGAGCACGTACCACGTGTTCCAGGCGGCGCGAACGCTCGGCATCCGCAACATCGTGTACGCGTCGAGCGAGACGGTGCTCGGCCTGCCATTCGACGAGGACCCGCCCTACCTGCCGATCGACGAGGAGTACCCGGGCCGTCCGGAGTCCACGTACTCGCTGGTCAAGCACCTCGAGGAGACGATGGCGCGGCAGTTCACCAGGTGGGATCCCGAGCTCAAGATCATCGCCCTGCGGTTCTCGAACGTGATGGACCCGGAGGACTATGCGGCCTTCCCCGGGTACGACGCCGACACGAAGAACCGGCGCTGGAACGCCTGGGGCTACATCGATGCGCGCGACGGCTCGCAGGCCATCCTCAAGGCGCTGGAATCGCAGGCGCACGGCTTCGACGTCTTCATCATTGCCGCAGCGGACACCGTGTCGAACCGGCCGAACGCCGAGCTGGCCACCGCCGAATTCGCCGACGTTCCGGTCGCACGCGACCTCGGTGAGCACGACACCATGCTCTCGATCGACAAGGCGCGTCGCCTGCTCGGCTACGATCCGCAGCACTCCTGGCGCGACCACGTCTGACCTGTGATGCGGCCGCTGGAGCTACAAGAGTCGGCATCCGCTACATCCCCAGTTCCTCGCGCTACAGCCATCGGCATGCGCTACACGTTTTTCCTGTGGCGGAAGCCGATTCGTGTGGCGCATGCCAACGCACCACGGCCCATACCGGTGCGGGACACTGGCATAGCGCTCCGGTCGGTTCTAGGGTGGCGGCATGAATGCTGCGCCAGTGCGGGCGGGG
>NZ_JBQCIE010000078.1:0-3399 GCF_051954055.1 Humibacter sp.
CGAAGTCGGCGTTGAACGCCGCGCAGACGAGCGGGTGGAGCTGGATGGCCTTGCCCTCGACGAGCTGCGGCTCGAACGCCTGGATGCCGAGACGGTGCAGCGTGGGCGCACGGTTCAGCAGCACGGGGCGCTCGCGGATGATCTCCTCGAGCACGTCCCACACCTGCGGGTTCGCGCGCTCCACCATGCGCTTGGCGGCCTTGATGTTCTGCGCGTGCTGCAGGTCGATCAGCCGCTTGATGACGAACGGCTTGAACAGCTCGAGCGCCATGTCCTTCGGCAGACCGCACTGGTGCAGCTTGAGCTGCGGGCCCACGATGATGACCGAACGGCCCGAGTAGTCGACGCGCTTGCCCAGCAGGTTCTGGCGGAAACGACCCTGCTTTCCCTTGAGCATGTCGCTCAGGGACTTCAGGGCGCGGTTGCCGGTACCGGTGACGGGACGACCGCGGCGGCCGTTGTCGAACAGTGCGTCGACGGCCTCCTGCAGCATGCGCTTCTCGTTGTTCACGATGATCTCGGGGGCACCGAGGTCGAGCAGACGACGAAGGCGGTTGTTGCGGTTGATCACGCGACGGTACAGGTCGTTCAGGTCGCTCGTGGCGAAGCGGCCACCGTCGAGCTGCACCATCGGGCGCAGCTCCGGCGGGATGACCGGAACGACATCGAGCACCATGGCGGCCGGCGTGTTGCCGGTCTGGAGGAACGAGTTGACCACGCGCAGGCGCTTGATCGCACGGATCTTCTTCTGGCCCTTGCCGGTGGCGATCTGCTCGTGCAGCAGCTCCGCCTCGGCCGTCAGGTCGAAGTTCTCCAGGCGCTTCTTGATCGCCTCGGCACCCATGTAGGCCGTGAAGTAGAGGCCGTAACGGTCGACGAGCTCGTTGAAGTCGGCATCCTCGGGCTTGAGGTCGCCCACCTTGAGGGTGCGGAACGACTCCCACACCCGCTCGAGACGCGCGATGTCCTCGTCGAAGCCCTTGCGGATCTGCGACATCTCCTTCTCGGCGCCGTCGCGGGTGCGGCGCTTCTGGTCGGCCTTCGCGCCCTCCTCTTCCAGGGCGGCGAGGTCGGTCTCGAGCTTCGCCAGACGGTCGGCCACGCGGGCGTCGCGCTGGTCGGTGAGCGCCTTGATCTCCAGGCGCAGCTCGTTCTCGAGGCCCGGCAGGTCTTCGTGACGACCGTTCTCGTCGACGTCGATGACCATGTAGGCGGCGAAGTAGATGACCTTCTCGAGGTCCTTCGGCGCCATGTCGAGCAGGTACCCGAGACGCGACGGCACTCCCTTGAAGTACCAGATGTGCGTCACCGGGGCGGCGAGCTCGATGTGGCCCATGCGCTCACGGCGCACGGAGGACTTGGTGACCTCCACGCCGCAGCGCTCGCAGACGATGCCCTTGAAGCGCACGCGCTTGTACTTGCCGCACGCGCACTCCCAGTCGCGGGACGGACCGAAGATCTGCTCACCGAACAGACCGTCCTTCTCCGGCTTCAGGGTGCGGTAGTTGATCGTCTCGGGCTTCTTGACCTCACCGTGGGACCAGCGACGGATGTCGTCTGCCGTGGCCAGGCCGATACGCAGCTCGTCAAAAGTTGTTGCGTCGAGCAATTTCTCTCCTAGTAGAAAGTTCGTCAGTAAGGGTCTGGCTGGCTTCAGATCTCGTCGATCGACGACGACTCGAAGTGGCTGGACAGGTTGATGCCGAGCTCTTCGGCGGCACGGTAAGCCTCGTCATCCGTGTCGCGCAGGCTCACCGGAGTGCCGTCGGCCGAGAGGACCTCGACGTTCAGGCAGAGCGACTGCATCTCCTTGATGAGAACCTTGAAGGACTCCGGGATGCCCGGCTCCTGGATGTTCTCGCCCTTGACGATGGCCTCGTACACCTTCACGCGGCCCAGGATGTCGTCGGACTTGACGGTGAGCAGCTCCTGCAGCGCGTAGGCGGCGCCATACGCCTCGAGGGCCCACACCTCCATCTCGCCGAAGCGCTGACCGCCGAACTGCGCCTTACCACCGAGCGGCTGCTGGGTGATCATCGAGTACGGTCCGGTCGAGCGGGCGTGGATCTTGTCGTCGACCAGGTGGTGCAGCTTCAGGATGTACATGTAGCCCACCGAGATCGGCTCAGGGAACGGCTCGCCGGAGCGGCCGTCGAAGAGCTGCGTCTTACCGGTGTGGTCGATCAGTCGCTCCCCGTCGCGATTCGGCAGCGTGGAGTCCAGCAGACCGGCGATCTCCTCCTCCAGCGCACCGTCGAACACCGGCGTCGCCACCTTCGTGTTCGGCGCGGCCTCACGTGCGACCTCGGGCAGGCGTGCCGCCCACTCCGGGTTGCCCTCGACCTTCCAGCCCTGCTTGGCGGCCCACCCGAGGTGGATCTCCAGCACCTGGCCGAAGTTCATGCGGCCGGGAACACCGAGCGGGTTCAGGATGACGTCGACCGGGGTGCCGTCCGCAAGGAACGGCATGTCTTCCACCGGGAGGATGCGCGAGATGACGCCCTTGTTGCCGTGACGGCCGGCGAGCTTGTCACCTGCGGTGATCTTGCGCTTCTGAGCGATGAACACCGCGACGCGCTGGTTCACACCGGAGCCGAGCTCGTCGTCACCGTCGACAGCGTCGAACACCTTGACGCCGATGACCGTGCCCTCTTCACCGTGCGGCACCTTCAGCGACGTGTCGCGAACCTCGCGGCTCTTCTCGTTGAAGATCGCACGGAGCAGGCGCTCCTCAGCGGAGAGCTCGGTCTCGCCCTTCGGCGTGACCTTGCCCACCAGGATGTCGCCTGGACGGACCTCGGCACCGATGCGGATGATGCCGCGCTCGTCGAGGTCGGCCAGCAGCTCCTGGCTCACGTTCGGCAGGTCGCGGGTGATCTCCTCCTTGCCCAGCTTGGTGTCGCGGGCATCCACCTCGTACTCCTCGATGTGGATCGAGGAGAGGGTGTCGTCCTTCACCAGGTTCTGGCTGAGGATGATCGCGTCCTCGTAGTTGTAGCCCTCCCACGGCATGAACGCCACGAGCAGGTTCTTGCCGAGTGCGAGCTCGCCGTCCTCGGTCGCTGGGCCGTCGGCGATGACCTCGCCGGCCTCGATGCGCTCACCGGCGTTCACGATGACGCGGTGGTTGTAGCTCGTGCCCTGGTTGGAGCGGTCGAACTTGCGCAGGTAGTAGGTCTGCGTTCCGCCCTCGTCGAGCTGGATGGTGACGGCATCCGCCGAGACCTCGGCGACCACACCGGACTTCTCCGCCGTGAGCACGTCGCCAGCGTCGATGGCCGCGTAACCCTCCATGCCGGTTCCGACGTTCGGGGACTCGCTGCGCAGCAGCGGAACGGCCTGACGCTGCATGTTCGCACCCATCAGGGCGCGGTTCGCGTCGTCGTGCTCGAGGAACGG
>NZ_JBQCIE010000079.1:0-15648 GCF_051954055.1 Humibacter sp.
ATTCTTAGGACCGGGGTGTTTAATTTAGTTTGGGGTCGCTGTGTCGGGGGGGGGGTTTCCCCCCGCCTGTACGCGGCGGCCTTCTGCGTGTCTGCAGACGTGACCGCCATGTCGAAAACCCTTTGCCGCGTGCCTACTGCCCGGCGTACTGGGTCTTGGCCTGGGTCTCGATGTTGCTGAGGTCGATGCTTCCGCTCTTGATGAACGTCTGCAGCGCGGGCTCGAGCACGTTGGTCGCCATGGCAGGCAGGGCGTCGCGGTCGAAGAACTGGCTGATCGACTTGGCGTCGGCGATCACACCGGCCAGCTTCTTCGTGAACGCGCTGTAGCCGGAGGTGTCGGCATCCTTCGCGGTCATGATGTTCGACTTGTCGACCGCGTAGTAGGCCTCCTGGCCGGCGCCGGTGCCCATGAACTGGAGCATGTCGCGTGCGGCCTGGTTCTGACCGCCCTTCTTCGACAGCATCAGTCCGTCGATCGGCGCCTCGACGGCATCCTGGCCCTCGACCGCGACCTCGGGGAACGGGAAGAAGTCGATGTCGGCGAGCACCGTCGGATCGGTGAACTGCTGCGTGATGAACGAGCCGAGCAGCATCATGCCCGACTTGTTCTGCGCGAGCTTCTGGGCGGCATCCTGCCAGGTGAGACCGAGCGCGTCGGGGTCCTGGTAGGGCAGCATGATCTTCCAGGTGTCGAAGACGTCTTGCACCTTCTTCTGGTTCCACGACTCCTTGTGCGCGCACAGGTCCATGTGGAACTGGTAGCCGTTCGTGCGCATGTTCAGGTAGTCGAACGTGCCGCACGCGGGCCAGGCATCCTTGTCGGCGAACTGGATCGGGATGAGTCCGTCCGCCTGCATCTGCTTGCAGAGCGCCTCGAACTGGTCCATCGTCTTCGGGACCTGGTAGCCCTTCGACTGCCAGAGCGACTTGCGGTAGAAGTAGCCCCACGGATAGTTGTAGTTCGGCACGAAGTACTTCTTGCCGTCCTCTCCGGTGGATGCCTTCGTGATGCCCTCGGAGAAGTTGCTGCCGATCTTCTTCCACACGTCGTCGACGTCGGCGACGAGACCCTTCTTCGCGTAGTACTGCATGCGGTAGCCGGCGAACCACGTGAACGCGTCGTCGGGGCTGCCCTGCAGGTAGTTGTTGATCTTGTTCTGGAACCCGTTGTGGTCGACGGTGTTGACCGTGACCTTGTCGCCGGACTTCTTCTCGAAGGCGGAGACGAACGAGGCGTATGCCTTCTTCGGGACGGGGTCGGAGGCGTTGGAACCGAACGTGAGCGACTTGCCGCCCCCGGAGGAACCGCCCCCGGAGGTAGTGCCGGTGCATGCCGCCAGCAGCGGAACGGCCCCCAGTCCCAGGGCTCCCACGCCGATGCCCTTCAGCAGGGTGCGGCGGTCGATGCTGGGACCGCGATTGAGCTCTTGCATGTTGACTCCTTTGTAACGTGCAGGGGGTGTGCAAAAACGCACAATTGCGATCATATTCGCCCATTGACTCCGCGCAAGTAACGAATCGGGTACGCCTCGGATGCTCGTGCACGCGCGGAAAGCAGGGAAAGCGCCTACCACCAGTGCCCGAGCGGAAGCGAGCCGAACAGGCGGTCGTGCGCGCGGACACGAAATCGCATAAATTCGCACAAGGCGTCCCGTCGTGGTTCGTCACGCCGGACCGACACGGCCGATTCGAAGGAGCTCGAATGTCCGCATCACCCCGAGGATCCGCCGCGCTTCAGGGAGAGGCGGCGGCCGTGTGGCGGCATCCCGAGATCACGTCGGTGGGACGCGAGCGCGGCCATGCCGTGCCGCGGACGACCGGCTTCGACGGAGAGCCGCTGAACGACGTCGTCGACCTGGATGGGACGTGGCAGTTCCAGCTGCTGCCGACCCCGGAGGCAGACCTCGGGGACGAGTGGCGGGACATCCGGGTGCCGGGAGCGTGGTCGCTGCAGGGCACCGACGATCTGCCGCAGTACCTCAACATCCGGATGCCGTTCCCGGACGCTCCCCCACGCGTTCCCGAAGCCAACCCGACCGGCGTCTACCGCCGCACGTTCACGGTGCCTGATGCGTGGAGCGGGCGTCGCATCGTGCTCAGCGTCGGCGCGGCGGAGAGCGTGCTGCTGGCGACCGTGAACGGAGTCCAGGTCGGTTCGAGCAAGGGCAGCCGGCTGGCGGCGGAGTTCGACGTGACCGACCTCGTGCACCCCGGCAACAATGACATCGAGCTGACGGTCGTGAAGTGGTCGGATGCCAGCTTCGTCGAGGATCAGGACCAGTGGTGGCTCGGTGGCATCACCCGCGGTGTTCGGCTGTATGCGACATCTCCCGTGTTCCTGCGCGATGTTCGCGTCGTCGCTGACTACGACGCCGCATCCGGCACCGGGCGGCTCGACGTGCAGGCGATCGTCGGAGCACCGCACGACGTGACGCCCGCCGGGCTGAGCGTGCGAGTTCGGCTGGGTGCGGCATCCGTTCCGGCGCCGGTCGCCGCTCCGGTTTCGACGCGGCTCGTGGTCGACCCGGAGGACGGCCACTCGCAGGAACTCCTGGCCCAGGTGCCGCCGGACGAGAACGTGTTCTCGCTGCACGCGAGGAACGCGGCCGGGATGCCCCTGCCGGAGCCAGTGCGCGTGCTCGCGTCGATCGCGACCGCCGTGAACTTCCCCGAGCCGGACGGACGGGCATCCGTCTCCCTCGAGCTGTCGGATGCCGCGCCGTGGACGGCCGAGACGCCTGCGCTATACCCGATCACGGTCGAACTCGTCGACGAGGACGGCGGCGCGCTCGACACCGCGCAGCTGCGGGTCGGGTTCCGCCGGGTCGAGATCGTCGGACGGGACCTGCTCGTGAACGGTCGGCGCATCCTTCTGCAGGGCGTGAACCGGCATGAGTTCGACCCGCGCACCGGGCGCACCCTCACGAGGGAGAAGACCGCCGCCGAGTTGGCGAACCTCAAGCGGTGGGGGTTCAACGCGATCCGTACCTCGCACTACCCGAACGACCCCGCGTTCTACGACCTGGCCGACGAGTACGGGTTCTACGTGATTGACGAGGCCGACGTCGAAGCGCACGACTGGGCGTGGTCGATCTGCGACGACCCGCGCTACCTGAACCAGTTCGTCGACCGCGTGTCGCGCATGGTGCTGCGCGACAAGAACCACCCCAGCATCATCGTCTGGTCGCTTGGCAACGAGAGCGGATCGGGCGTGAATCAGGATGCCGCCGCCGGCTGGGTGCGCGGCTACGACCCCACCCGCCCCGTGCACTACGAGGGCGCGATCGCCAAGGACTGGTTCGGCGGGCGCTCTCAGACCGACATCGTGTGCCCGATGTATCCGCCGATCGACGCGATCGTGTCGTACGCCGAAAGCGAGGGTGCCGACCGTCCGCTCATCATGTGCGAGTACAACCACGCGATGGGCAACTCGAACGGGTCGTTCGATGACTACTGGGCGGCGATCCGCTCGACGCCAGGCCTGCAGGGCGGATTCATCTGGGAGATGAAGGACCACGGCCTCGACCCGGACGGCGACGAGCACTACCGGTACGGCGGAGACTTCGGCCATGGGCTGAACGATGGCAACTTCTGCATCGACGGGCTGCTCTTCCCCGACGGGTCGCCGCACCCCGCGATCTGGGAGGTGCGGCGCGTGTTCTCCCCGGTCGAGATCGTGTCGGATGCTTCGGAAGCGCGCGCAGGGAAGGTGCGCCTGCTGAACCGGCAGACATTCGCGTCGTTGGAGAGCCTCACGGTCGAGGCGTCGGTTGCGCGCATCGACGGTGTGACGGAGCCGGTGCGGCTGGATGCCTCGGCGCAAGCGGGCGAGACGGCGGACGTCGCGCTGCCGGAGGAGCTCGTGCGCGGACTGACCGACGAGGGCGCACTCGCGTTGCGCGTCACGGTGCGCACTGTCTCGGACGCCGTGTGGGCGCCCGCGGGCACCGAGTTGGCGGTGCTGGAGCTTCGGGTTGCGGAGCCGAGCTCGTTGAGCGTGCAGAGTGTCTCGGGCCGGCAGAGTGCATCGGCAGTTGTCGTCGACCTCGACGACGAGGGCATGGTGCGGCATCCGCTCCTGGCCGGCGGTCCCCGGCTGCAGCTGTGGCGAGCGCTGACCGACAACGACAAGGCGATTCCGCTCGGGCAGCGGTTGGAGGCTACGGGTCTGCGAGACGCCGTGCGCACGGTCGAGGCCGTGGAGCACGACGGTGACACGACGGTTGTTCGGGCTCGATACTCCGCGTCCGCCGGAAATGTCGTGGAGCACACGCAGCGTGTGACGGCATCCGATGGCGAGCTGGAGTTCCACGAGACCGTCGTGATTCCCGAGTCGCTGCCGGACGTTCCACGGGTGGGCATCGAGTTCGCGCTCGTGCCGGGCTTCGAGCACGTGGAGTGGCTGGGCGACGGCCCGCACGAGACGTATCCCGACCGCCGCTCGTCCGGCTTGTTGGGCCGGTGGGAGTCGACGGTGGACGACCTCCAGACCCCGTACGTGCGGCCGCAGGAGAACGGAGGGCGCACGGGTGTGACGGCCGCATCACTCGGCGACGGCACCCAGACCATCGGGCTGTCGTTCTCCGAGCCCGTGCTGTTCACGGCATCCCACCAGAGCGTCGCGGACCTCGAGTCGACAGCGCACTCCTGGGAGCTCCCGCGGCGTGGCGAGACGATCGTCCGCGCCGACATCGCGCACCGCGGGCTGGGCAGCGCCTCGGTGGGACCGGATGCCCTGCCGCGCTTCATCGTGCGCCCCGGCACCTACGAGTGGAGCTGGTCGCTGACGCTGGGCTAGTCACCGATAGGTGCGGTGCACGCTCTCCTTCTCACTGCCGACGAACGAGGTATCGGCGATCCAGGGTCCGGTCCCCTCGGACGCGTCGATCACGCCCTCCTCAAGCCACGTCATGTCTCCGTCCATGACGCGCGCGGTGAGCTTGCGGTCGACGTCGTCCGTGTTGTCCCACAGCTCGCGGAACAGAGCGTCGACGCGTTGCCTGGACTGCCGGCAGAACACGTCCGCGAGCTGGTACGCGGACCGGCCACGTTGCGGATCGCCCGAGCGGATCATCTCGGCTCGCGTGCACGAGGCGGCCATGGCGAACAGCTCGGCGCCGATGTCGACGATGCGGCCGAGGAACGTCTCCTTGTGCTCGAGTCCGGCCTGCCATCTGCCCATGCCGTAGAACGTGGAGCGTGCCAGCTTGCGGGATGCCCGTTCCACGTAGCGCAGGTGGGCCGCCAGGGGTCCGAACTCGCCGTACGCTCCCGGCTCGTTGCCCTTGCCTGCCACGAGCGACGGTAGCCACTTCGCGTAGAAGCCGCTGGCCTTCGCGGCGGCCGTTGCTTTGGCACGAAGGTCGGCGTCGGGCGAGGCGAGGTCGCCTGCGGCCTTGAGGTGGGCATCCACCGCTTCGCGAGCGATCAGCAGGTGCATGATCTCGGTGGATCCCTCGAAGATGCGGTTGATGCGCATGTCGCGGGTCTGTTGTTCGGCGGCCACCGCCCGTTCGCCTCGCGCCCGTAGCGAGTCCGCTGTCTCGTAGCCGCGACCGCCCCGAATCTGTACCAGTTCGTCGGCCACGATGTAGCCCATCTCGCTCGACCAGAGCTTCGCGAGGGCCGCCTCGATGCGAACATCCTTCATGCCGGAGTCCGCCAGTTCGGCGGACAGCTCGAAGACCGCCTCCAGCGCGAACGCGGTCGCCGCGATGAACGCGATCTTCGTGGCGACGGCCTCGTGCTGCGCGATCGGGCGTCCCCACTGCACGCGCTCCGAGGACCACTCGCGCGCGATCTTCAGCGACCACTTGCCTGCCCCTGCGCAGAGCGCCGGAATCGAGAGCCGCCCGGTGTTGAGGGTGGTCAGCGCGATCTTGAGCCCCTGGCCCTCGCGGCCGAGGCGGTTCTCGGCCGGCACCCGCACGCCGTGGAAGCGGGTCACGCCGTTCTCGATGCCCTTCAGACCCATGAAGGCGTTGCGGTTCTCCACCGTGATGCCCGGCGAATCGGCCTCGACCACGAACGCGGTGATCCCGCCCTTCTGCCCGTCGTGCTCCGGCACCCGCGCCATGACGACCAGGAGTTCGGCGATCACACCGTTCGTGGTCCAGAGCTTCACGCCGTCGAGCAGGTAGGCCGATCCGTCGTCGGTGGGCGTCGCGGTCGCGGCCATCCTCGCCGGGTCGGAACCGACATCCGGTTCGGTGAGCAGGAACGCGGAGATCGCTCCGGCGGCGCAGCGCGGCAGGTACTTCTGCTTCTGCTCCTGCGAGCCGAACAGCTTCACGGGCTCCGGCACGCCGATCGACTGGTGCGCCGAGACCAGGGCACCGATCGAGGGATGCACCGACCCGATCAGCATCAGGGCGCGCCCGTAGTACAGCAGGCTCAAGCCGAGTCCGCCGTACTCCTGCGGGATCTTCATGCCGAAGACGCCCAGCTCCGAAAGCGCTGCGACGTACTCGTCGGGGATCAGCGCCTCACGCTCGATCCGCCTGCCGTCGAATGTCTCGCAGACGGATCTGAGTCGCGCCAGAAACTCCTCGCCGCGTTCGATGTCGTGCGCGTCGCCGCGCGGATGCGGGTGGATCAGCGACAGGTCGAAGTCGCCCAGATAGAGACCCTTCGCGAAGCTCGGCCGCTCCCACTCGGTCTCGCGCGCCGCCTCCGCGGTCTCGCGCGCGGCCCGTTCCCCCACGTCGGTGCTCTGCGGTCGAGTCTCGTAGTGCCCGGTCTGGCGCTGCCCAGTCTCGGTCGTCATGTGCCGCCTCCCCCTTGAAGCCCTGCACTCCCCTGCATCCTCATGCTAGGCACGGGACCGCGCCCCGAGGAGACTGATTGAATCGGTGCTCGTGCAGGTGTAGGGGGAACAGATGGCCAAGCACTTCGACGTGGGCGACCACGTGACGTGGAACTCCGAAGCGGGACACGTCAGCGGCACGATCATCGCTGTGCACACCGCCGACTTCGACTACAAGGGCTACACGCACCACGCGACTGCGGACGACCCGCAATACGAGATCAAGAGCGACAAGACCGATCACGTCGCGGCGCACAAGGGGTCTGCGCTCCACTTGGTGGACGAGTGACGCCTGAGGACGATGTGCGCCGTCCCTTCTTCACCGTCGGCCACTCCGACCGCGCGAGCGAGGCGTTCCTCGAGTTGCTGACGACGGCAGGGGTCGAGTCACTGGTCGACGTGCGCAAGCTGCCCGGGTCGCGCAGCAATCCGCAGTTCGACGAGGAGGTGCTGGCGCCCTCGCTCGCGCGCGCGAGCATCCGTTACCGCCACGACCCGGCGCTCGGCGGTCTGCGTGGGCGGTCGAAGACCGTGCCGCCCGAGGTGAACGCACTGTGGCGCAACCGCAGCTTCCACAACTACGCGGACTACGCGATGGGCGAGGAGTTCGCGGATGCCCTCGCACGGCTTCGTGCGGAGGGCGCGGAGACCACCACGGTCGTGATGTGCTCGGAGGCCGTATGGTGGCGGTGCCACCGTCGCATCATCGCAGACCACCTGCTCGCCTTCGGTGAGGACGTGCGGCACATCATGGAGGACCGCATCGACCCCGCGACGCTGACACCCGGTGCTTTGTTCCATGCCGACGGCAACGTCACGTACCCACCGGCGGACTGACGCCACTTGCTCATGGCGTCGACATGACATCCGTCCGAAAACAGGCGAATCGGTCATGTCCTGGGCGGGAAAGCGCGATCTGTCATGTTGACGAAATGCGCGGCTGCACGTCGGGTTACCAGGCCGATGCGACCTCGGCGTGGGTGCGCAGAATGTCCTCGGTGGTGCCCTCTGGCGCGCGGCCGATGCCGCATTCCGTTGCCACACCGAACACCGGGGCGTGCCCCAGAGCGGTACGGATGCGCCGGCTCGCGCCGTCCGCGCCGTCCTCCCTGTGCACGAGCCCGAGGTAGAGCTCGGTGTCGTCGCCGAGCCGCAGGTCGTCCAGCGGTGCGAAGTACGCGTTGTCGTCGCGCTCGATGGGCACGGGCAGGTGGATCCAGCTGATCGCGCGCGGCGAGGCATCCGTCAGCATGTTCGCGAAGCGCACGAGGTTGCCCGCGTCGGTCGGCTCGATGAAGTGCTTCTCGGCGACATCTCCGTAGCAGAGGTGGAAACCGACCTCGACGTCGAGCGGCACCCTGGATGCCTGGTCCGCCGACCGTTCCGTGAGACCGGCCCAGACGTCGTCGCCCCACCACGATTCGGCGCCGCGGCCTCCCCGGTGCAGCACGTCCTCGATGATGCCGAACTCGACAGCGTTGTCCCACTGGATGGCGAGATCGTCGTGCGGGATCGCATCCAGGATCTCCGCCAGCTCGCGGTACATCGCCTCCCGGTAGACGGGCTCGAAGGCGGCACGCTGCTCGGGCGGGAAGAACGCGCCGACCACCGCGAGCGGCGTCGGGAGCGACACCTGGAAGCGGGTGCCCGGCGCGATGACGCCCTCGCCGCGGAGTCGCCGGAAGATCTCGTACGACTCGACCGCGGCCTCGGCGTAGCCCAGTGGCGGAAGCTGCAGCTTCGACGGGTCGACACCGTCTGCGATGCGGAGCGGGCGGGCATCCAGCATGCGCAGCGGAATCGGATGCTCCCCCACGCGCTCGATTCCATCGGTCTGCCCCAGCACGTCGGGCTGGAACATGATCCAGTGGAACCGCTTGCCCGGCTCGCCGTCCGGGATGCGCTTCAGGAGCGGCCCCATCAACTCAGCTGCGGTGCGCATCGTGGTCTCGGCGTCGTCGTAGTTGACGCTGCCGACCAGCAGTGCGCCCTGAGGTTGCGTTCGGTTCACCAGCCTATTTTGGCGTGCCGAGTCACGCCGACATGACATCCGCCTGATAACAGGATGATCGGGCATTTTCCGGCAGGAGAGCGCGATCTGTCATGTTGACGATGTCGGGATGGCGACGTGCGCGGGCTAACGGCGAGCGCGGAGGGCGGCCTCGTAGAGGGTTCGGCGGGAGAGGCCGGTGGCAGCGGCGACGGAGGCCGCGGCATCCTTCAGGCTCTCGGTCGCAGTGAGCAGAAGCACCTCCTGCACGGCGGTGGCGAGGTCGACGGTGCGCGGTTTGGCTCCCGCGACCACGACGACGATCTCGCCGCGCACCCCGGCATCCGCCCACTGCGCGAGCTCGTCGGCGGTGCCGCGACGCACCTCCTCGTGCAGCTTCGTCAGCTCGCGGCACACGACGACGCGCCGGGATCCGCCGAGCGCGTGCCCGATCGCCCGCAGCGACTCGGCGAGCCGGTTCGGCGACTCGAAGAACACCATCGTGCGCTGCTCGTCGACGAGAGCACCCAGAGCGGATGCCCGCTCTCCCGGCTTGCGCGGAAGGAACCCCTCGAACGTGAACCGGTCGGTGGGCAGCCCGGACACGGCGAGCGCCATCAGCACCGCACTCGGCCCGGGGATCGCGGTCACCGTGACACCGGCCTCGATCGCCGCGGTGACCAGGTGATACCCGGGGTCGGAGACGGTGGGCATCCCGGCGTCCGACAGCACCAGCACATCGACGTCACGCGCCTGCTCCACGAGATCCGCCGAGCGCTCCCGCTCGTTGTGGTCGTGCAGCGCGACGAGCCGCGGCCGGTTCTCGACACCCAGCCCCTGCAGGAGCCGCTGCGTCACCCTGGTGTCTTCGGCCGCGACGATCTCGGCGTTCTCCAGTGCCTCGACGAGCCGGCGCGAGGCATCCCCCAGATTGCCGATAGGCGTCGCGGCGAGGATGATCACGTGTCCAGTCATACCAGCGATCAACGGCGTGCCCGGCAGTTGCGGACCCACCGCGGGACGTCCAAGGCCACTCGTGTGCCCGACGACCTCATAGCATTGCGGTCGTGACTGCCGACCCCGTGACGACCGGTGCCTTCGCGTCGATCGTCGAACCGACCGGATCGCGGCTCGACAGGTGGTTCGCCCGCACGATCAACACGCCGGCGCGACTGCGCTGGTACAACTGGGGGCTGCCCGCGCTCGTCACCCTGATCGCGGCGGTGACCCGGCTGTGGGCGCTCGGGGATCCGCACGCGCTCGTGTTCGACGAGACGTTCTACGTGAAGGACGCCTGGACCCTGATGCACAAGGGCTGGGAGGCCGCCTGGCCGGCGAACATCGATCCCCGGTTCGCGGACGGGGACGTGAACGCGTATACGAACGATCCGGAGTTCGTCGCGCATCCGCCGTTCGGCAAGTGGATGATCGCCGCCGGGCTCGCCCTGTTCGGCGCGCAGAACTCGGTCGGCTGGCGCATCTCCACCGCGGTGGTCGGCATCCTCGCGGTGGTCGTGCTCATGCTCATCGCGAAGCGGATGTTCCGCTCCACCCTGATCGCCGCGCTCGCCGGCTTCCTGATGGCGGTCGACGGCAACGCCATCGTGATGAGCCGGGTCGCCATCCTCGACAACTCCGTGATGTTCCTCGCGCTGCTCGCGTTCGGCTGCCTGCTGCTGGACCGCACGTGGCAGGAGAAGCGGCTCGCAGCGTGGATCGCGCGGAGCAGGGCCGAGGGGCATGAGCTCGGCTGGGGACCGTGGCTGTGGTGGCGTCCATGGCTGCTGCTGGCGGGCATCCTTCTCGGTCTCGACGCCGGCGTGAAGTGGACCGGGTTCTACTTCCTCGCGTTCTTCGCGGTGTACGTCGTGATCGTGGACGTGCTGGCAAGGCGTCGCGCCGGCATCCCGTTCTGGCCGGAGGCGGGCATCCTCAAGGGCGGCGTCGTCTCGTTCGTGCTCATGGTGCCGCTCGCCTTCGTCACGTATGTGGGCACCTGGACCGGATGGCTGCTCAACCCCGGCGGCTACTACCGCGACTGGGTGCAGACGACACCGGGTGCCAGGTGGACCGGTCTTCTGTCCTGGGTCCCGGACTGGGCGCAGAACCTGTGGCACTACCAGGCGGAGATGTACGGGTACTCGATCAACCTGCACACGCCGCATCCGTACCAGGCGAACCCGCTGACCTGGCTGCTCATGCTGCGCCCGACGAGCATGTACTACGTCGGAACGAAGCTCGGGGTGGACGGATGCACGTCGCAGGGCGGATGCTCGTCCGCGATCACCGAACTCGGCAACCCGATCATCTGGTGGGCGGGCACGGCGGCCCTGATCTACCTCATCTACCGGCTGATCCGTTACCGTAACTGGCGCCACGGCATGATCCTGATGGGCCTCGCCGCCGGATACCTGCCTTGGATGCTCTACGCCGGCCGCACCATCTTCACGTTCTACTCGATCGCCTTCGCGCCCTACCTCTACCTGGCGCTCGCGGCGACGTTCGCGCTCATCGTCGGCAGACCGACCGATGCCTCGTACCGGCGCGTACGCGGCCTCAGCCTGCTCGCCGCGTTCCTCATCGTCGTCGTGATCGTTTCGGTGTTCTTCTACCCGCTCTGGACGGGCATGCAGATCCCGTTCTGGTACTGGCAGATGCATATGTGGCTGCCGAACGTGGTCACCGGCATCGGCACCATCGGGTGGATATAGCGACGCACGCGCAAGTCCTGTTCGGTGTCGCACCCGGGTGGTAAGCCGTAGTACATGAGCGAACAACAGCCCCCTTCGAACGAACAGGCCGCTTCCCCCGATCGGGCGTCGTCGAACGGACAGGCGCCGTCGAACGAGCTGGCGCCGTCGAACGGACAGGCACCGTCGAACGAGCTGCCCGGCAGCCACCGGGAGCCGCTGACGTCGACGACGACTCCGATCCCCGGCGACGAAGAGGTCGAGGCGACGCTCATCCTGCGCAGGCGCGAGCCGGTTCCCGACGAGGTGCTGCGCAACCCGCTCCCCCGCGACGAGTTCGTGCGACGCTACGGGGCGGACCCCGCCGACATCGACACGGTCGTCGCGGAGGCGGAGGCGGCAGGTGCCGAGGTGATCTCGGTGGACGCCGGCGAGCGGCGCATCCGCATCAAGGCCAAGGCGAGTGTGGTGCAGGGCTTGTTCGGCACCACCCTGGAGAGCGCCACGCACGAGCCGAGGGACGGCCAGACGGTGCGGTTCCGGCAGCGCACCGGACCGCTCAGCGTGCCCGAGCCGATGCGCGACCGCGTCGTCGCGGTGCTCGGTCTGGACGATCGTCCGCAAGCCACCGCGCACTTCGTCTCGATCACCTCGGCCGCCGCAGCGGTCAGCTACACACCCGACCAGATCGCCGACATCTACCGGTTCCCCGCCGGCACGGACGGCACCGGACGCACCGTGGCGATCATCGAGCTCGGCGGCGGGTTCGACCAGGCCGACCTCGACGCGTACTTCGGCGAGTTGGGGATCGCGACGCCGAACGTGACCGCGGTGGGCGTGGACGGAGCATCCAATCAGCCGGGCGGCGACCCGAACGGCGCAGACGGCGAGGTGCTGCTCGACATCGAGGTGATCGGCGCGATCGCCCCGAAAGCGAACATCGTCGTGTACTTCGCACCCAACACCGATGCGGGATTCGTGGATGCTGTCACCCGCGCGGCACACGCCGAGCCGACGCCCGACGCCATCAGCATCAGCTGGGGTGAGAGTGAAGACTCCTGGACCGCACAGGCCAGGACCGCGTTCGACGACGCGCTCGTGGATGCCGCCGGCCTCGGCGTCACCGTGACCGCGGCCGCCGGGGACGACGGAAGCGCCGACCGGGTGACCGACGGCAAGGCGCACGTGGACTTTCCGGCATCCAGCCCGCACATCCTGGCCTGCGGCGGCACGAGCCTGAACGCGAACACTTCCACCGATCAGGTGACGTCGGAGGTCGTCTGGAACGACGGGGCGGGTCGTGGCGCCACCGGCGGCGGAGTCAGCGACGCGTTCGGACTGCCGAGCTGGCAGGCCAAGGTGGGCGTGCCGAAGACGGCGAGCGGGAACACCGGACGCGGCGTGCCCGACGTGGCAGGCGACGCGGATCCGCAGACCGGGTACAAGGTGCGGGTCGATGGCACCGACACCGTGATCGGCGGCACGAGCGCCGTCGCGCCGCTCTGGGCAGCGCTGACCGCGCGGCTCGTGCAGGCCACCGGCAACCGCCTGGGGCTGCTCTCGCTGCACGTGTATCCGGATGCCACGGCCACCGCGACTGCACCGGGGTTCCGCGACATCGTGACCGGCAACAACGGCGCATACAGTGCCCGTGCCGGGTGGGATGCCTGCACCGGCCTCGGTGTGCCCGACGGCGACGCGCTGCTGAAGGCGCTGCAGGCATCCTCGGGTTGACGCCGTGTTACGGCCCGTCCGGACGGGTGCGTGACGCTCCGTTACGGTAGCGGGGTGGCAGACCGCGAATTCGGCTTTCGCACGCGTGCGATCCATGCCGGCAACATCCCCGACCCCGTGACCGGCGCCCGTGCGCTCCCGATCTACCAGACGACAGCGTTCGTCTTCGACGACTCGGCGGATGCCGCCGCGCGGTTCGCGCTGCAGAAGTACGGCAACATCTACTCGCGGCTGAACAACCCGACCGTCGCCTCGTTCGAGGAACGCATCGCGAGCCTCGAGGGCGGTCTCGGCGCGGTGGCGACGGCGTCCGGCCTGAGCGCGCAGTACATCACGTTCGCGAGCCTCGCTGGTGCAGGCGATCACGTCGTGGCATCCGCGAGTCTTTATGGCGGGTCGGTCACGCAGCTGGATGTGACCCTGCGCCGGTTCGGCGTCGAGACCACGTTCGTCGACAGCGACGACCCGGCCGACTACGCGGCAGCGATCACGGACAAGACGAAGCTCGTGTTCGCCGAGACCATCGCGAACCCGTCCGGTGCGATCGCCGATCTCGAGGGCCTCGCCGAGGTGGCGCACGCCGCGGGCGTGCCGCTCGTCGTCGACTCGACGATCGCGACCCCCTACCTGAACCGGCCGATCGAGTGGGGTGCCGACATCGTCACGCACTCGGCAACCAAGTTCCTCGGCGGCCACGGCACGACGCTCGGCGGCGTCGTGATCGAGTCCGGCCGGTTCGACTGGCACAACCCGCGCTTCCCGCTGTTCAGCGAGCCCGTGCACACGTACGGCAATCTGCAGTGGAACGGCAACTTCGGCGAGTACGCGTTCCTCACCAGGCTGCGCGCCGAGCAGCTGCGCGACATCGGTCCGGCACTGGACCCGTTCGCCGCGTTCCTACTCGCGCAGGGCGTCGAGACGCTCCCGCTACGCATGCGTGCGCACATCGCCGGTGCGCGCGCCGTCGCGGAGTGGCTCGAGGCCGATCCGCGCATCGAGCACGTGTACTGGGCGGGCCTGGAGTCGCACCCGCACCACGAACGGGCGAAGAAGTATCTGCCGGAGGGCCCGGGCAGCGTGTTCAGCTTCGTCGTGAAGGGTGGCCGCGAGGTGGGGCAGGGCTTCATCGAGTCCGTGGACCTGGCCAGCCACCTGGCGAACATCGGTGACGCGAAGACGCTTGTCATCCATCCCGCGTCCACGACGCACGCACAGCTGACCGAGCAGCAGCTGCACGACGCGGGCGTGCTGCCGGGGCTCGTGCGCATCAGCGTCGGCATCGAAGACCCGGACGACATCATCTACGATCTGGACCAGGCGCTCACCAGAGCGCTGGAGGGCAAGTGATGAGCACAGCGACGGACGAGAGCACCACGGTCACGCAGCTTCCGAACGGCCTGAGCTGCGAGCTGCCGGCCGATTCGCCGCTCGCGCGGTTGCTGCGATCGCAGCGCACGTGGGTGGGTCCGGACGCGAAACAGCGGTTGGGCATCCTTCAGCGGGCGAAGTCTGTGGCGATCGTCGGAGCATCGTCGAACCCCTCGCGTGCCAGCTACTTCGTCGGCACCTACCTGCTGCAGTCCAGCGATTACCGGGTGTACTTCGTGAACCCCAACGCGGACACCATCCTCGGCCAGCCGGTGTACAAGTCGCTGGCCGACCTGCCCGAGGTGCCCGACATCGTGGATGTCTTCCGCAAGCCCTCCGACATCCCCTCGGTGATCGACGAGGTCGTCGCCATCGGCTCCCCGACGGTGTGGGTGCAGCTGGGCATTTGGAACGAGGATGCCGCTCGCTACGGCGAGGAAAAGGGCCTCACCGTCGTGATGGACCGGTGCATCAAGATCGAGCACGCCCGCTTCAACGGGAACCTGTACCTCTTCGGCTTCGACACCGGGGTGATTTCTGCCCGTAAGACAGCGCGCTGAGCCTTTTGTCTCCGCATCGCTCGCGTTCCCGCCCCGGCTAGAACGCGCACCCGCCTTGCCGCGGTCGGGTCCGCCGCGGCCATCTCCTCTCGGCTCAGGCCGAACGCGACACGGCGCTCTCCAGACAGTCCCCACTGCGGTGTGTTTATCCGGTGTGTTGTCGTACCTGTTCCCAGGTGGTGCTTTTGGGGTGGAGGGGTATTGGTGGCAGGTTCATCTCGGTCGGGGGTATGAGTTCGTAGTGGGTGCCGTGTCGGCGGATGTGCCAGTGGTTGTTGTGCAGGTTGAGGTGGTGGAATTTGCAGAGGCTGACGCCGTCGGCGATGTCGGTTCTGCCGTGGTGTTCGGCGTAGTTGTCGATGTGGTGGGCTTCGGTTTGCCAGGGTGGTCGGTCGCAGCCGGGCCAGAGGCATCCGCCGTCCCGGGCGCGGAGGATGACGCGTTGGGCTGGGCTGAAGAGTCTTCTGGTTCGGCCGAGGTTCAGGGCGCGTCCTGACCG
>NZ_JBQCIE010000080.1:0-8687 GCF_051954055.1 Humibacter sp.
CTGTCGTCACTTGTGAGACCTCGGATCGTTGGATGCTCACCGGCATGCTCGCGCACACCGGCGTGCGACGGGAGGTCCATAGAGGGTGAATTGGAGCCAGCCGCTCCGTGGCGGGCGAAGTGCGGTGGGCCGGCTAGCCGATCTGTTTGCGCATGATCCAGCGGTCCCGGCCGCCGCTGTGCGCCGTGGTCTTCATCGCCCGCTCGAAGCCGGCGCGCTCGAACAACGCGGTGGTGCCGACGTAGCCCGAGATGACGTCGACGCGTCCTTCGGCGGATACGTCGATCGGATACCCCTCGACGAAGCGGGCGCCGTTCTCTCGCGCGTGCCGCACCGCGCCGTCGAGAAGGATGTTCATCAGGCCCTGCCCGCGATACGCGGGCTTGACCACGAAGCAGACTGCGGACCAGGCATCCTCGTCATCGACGAACGGTATCGTGCGGGAGTTCATCAGCCTGCGGTACGTGGAACGCGGGGCGATCGAGCACCAGCCGGCCGGAGAGCCGTCGACGTACGCGAGCACGCCGGGGCCCGGCCGTCGTTCGCACTCCGCCTTCATGTACGCGGCGCGATCCGGGACGCTCGTGTCGCGGTACGACATGCACCAGCACCCCTTGCCACCTGGCTTCTTCACGCCGATGACGTCGTAGAAGCCGTCCCAGTGCTCGAACGCGGCAACCACCTCGATCTCGGCGCCCTCGAGCGGGATGCGTCTGGCCATGCGGTCAGAGTAGTGCTCGAGCGTTCCGAACGGGTTTCTATGCGAGTGAGTCGATCTCGGCGAGGCGTTCCGCCTCCGCCAGCGTCTCGGCGTCGCCGAAGATGTCGCCGAGGAAGGCAAGGCGACGTTCCGCCGCCAGCTGTCCTCCGCCCTCGTGTCCGTTGAACGGGTAAACGTCGATCGCCTTCTGCCCCGCATAGTGGTTGTATGCGGCGAACACGGTCGAGGCGGGGGCCACGTCGTCCATGAGGGCGACGGAGAATCGGGCGCGAGCGGTGGACCGGGCCGCGAAGTTCATGCCGTCGAAGTAACTCAGTGTGGTGAACATCCTGTCGACCAGTTCCGGGCGTGCTCGCCCGAACTCGGTGAGCTCGAGATAGGGCCCTGCGGATGCGACGTCGGCCGCGCGTCTGACGTGGCTGAGGAACGGGAGATCGGCGAGCACGGCGATCGGGGTGTCGTCGAGAGCCGCCGTGGCCAGCGCCAACGCGGCGCCCTGGCTCCCGCCTGCAACCGCGACCCGCGTGGCGTCGACCTCCGGATACTCCGTCGCAGCGCGCACGGCACGAACCGCGTCGACGATGAGCCTGCGGTAGTAGAAGGTTTCCGGGCTCAGCACGCCCTTGGTGAGGAATCCGGATGCCTGCGCTGCCTGGGTGCCATCGCCGTCGACGGTGTCGCTGCCCGCCTGACCCCGGTTGTCGACGATGAGATTCGCGTATCCCGCTGCGCTATAGAGCAGGTTCTGCAGCGTGACGGGCGTTCCCCGTCCGGTCCCGTAGCCCATGTACTGCACGACGCACGGCAACTCGCCGTCTCGATGGCGGGGGAGGTGCAGCCACGCCTTGACCGGCTGTCCGTCGAAGCCGGGGAAGGTCACGTCGTACGTATCGATCGTCTCCAACGGAGAGGCGACCGGTTCGAATCTCGCCGCCGAGCCACCATGCCCGTGCTCGGCGAGAGTGTGCCGCCAGAACTCGTCGAAGTCGGGCAGATCGGTGCTTTCCGGCAGGTAGCGCCGGAGCTGGTCGATGGGCAGATCGAGCACGGGCATGAGCTCGCCGTCCTTTCTGGTCGCGGTTCGCGACGGGGTTAACGCGGTGCCGGCAGCCCTCGACCTGCCGCGCCGTCATCCGGCACGCTGGGTGGGTCGCGGATGCGTCGCCGTCGTTGAGAGCATCGTAGCGACTATCGATGAACGATAGTATTCATAAAATCGAGGAGGATGCATATGGCGCTGACATCGGGCCGCGAGAGCGACGAGTCGCAACTGGTGGGGCGTATGGGCGGCGGCAGGGATTTCGAAGGCCGTGTCGCGGTGGTGATCGGCGGTGCGTCGGGAATGGGCCTCGCCACTGCTGAGCTGTTCGCTGCGCGCGGCGCGAAGGTGAGCATCTCGGATGTCGACGCGGAACGCGGGCAACGGGCAGCGGCAGACCTGCTGCGTGGAGGGTCGCGCGCGATCTTCACGCCGGCCGATATCCGTGTGCTCGCCGACCTCGAGCGGCTCGCCGAGCGAACCGTCGCCGAATTCGGGCGGATCGACGCGGTGTTCCTGAGCGCTGGACGGGTCGAGGCCGACCTGGGCCCGATGCTCGAGCTCTATCTGCAGGGGCCGGCGAACTGCGTGACTGCTCTGGCGCCGCTTCTGGCTCGCTCTGATGCCGCCAGCATCACATTCACGGGATCCACCTCCGGTCTGCGAGCCCACCCGGGAGCGCCGTGGTATGCGGCGGCGAAAGCCGGGCTCGTCGGCATGACACGCACTCTGGCCGTGGACTTGGCGCGTCAAGGCATCCGGGTGAATGCAGTGTGCCCCAGCGGCGTGGACACGCCGATGCTGCGTGCGACGATGCGCGGAACCGAGGAGGAGATCGAATCAAGGCTCGCAGAGCAGGCGACGAGGAAACCGCTGGGGCGATGGGTGACCGCTTCCGACGTGGCCAACGCTGCGGTGTTCCTCGCCTCGTCGCAGGCATCCATGATCACCGGCGTTTCGCTGCCGATCGATGGCGGGGAAAGCCTGTGAGCGGCCGCGGCTTGACGTCGGGGTCAGGTCATGCGATTCTTTCGACTATCGATAGTCGTTCGGAGCGAGCGAAGATCGATACGAGCAACGAGGCTAAGGTCTCTTTTCTCGCCTCACCCCCAGACATCAGAGTGGAGTCGGAATGAAAGGCAAGGGGATCTGGCGGCGCGTCGGCGCCGTTGCAGTGATCGCCGGCGCAGCGTCAATGGTGCTCGCCGGCTGTTCCGGGAACGGTTCGTCGGGCACGACGACGACGGCGTCGGCAGCAGCGCACCTACGAGTCATCGTCAACATCTCACCGAACCTCACCGTCGCGTACTGGACGAAGCTGTTCGACAAGTACGAGAAGGCGAACCCCGGTGTGACCGTCGCACTCGAACGCACGGGCACCATCTCGGCGAGCGACAAGCTGAACCAGGATCTCGCGGCCGGTGACCCGCCGGACATCGTGCAGCAGGTCACGCCGACCGCGGCGACGGCCAAGCTCTTCACCGACCTGTCGAAGCAGTCGTGGACGAAGGACACACCGCTCGTCGACAACTACAAGATCGACGGCAAGACGTACCTCGTCGGGGCGGGCCAGCAGGTGCAGTCGCTCGTCTTCTACAACAAGGCGGCGTTCAAGAAGGCGGACCTCGATGCAACGAAGATCAAGACGGTTTCGCAGTTCACCGAGGCGATGGGCAAGCTGAAGGATGCCGGCTACGAGCCGCTGCAGACGGCCGGTCAGTGGGTCACCGGGTCGCAGTTCACGCTGTTCAACGACTCGACGACGATGACCAAGACACCGGACTGGATCAGCCAGCGACGGGCGGGCAAGGTCACGTTCGCGGGCGACAAGGACTACATGAACTCGCTGAAGACCTACAAGTCGTGGGTCGACAAGGGCTACCTGCAGAAGAGCGATCTCGGACTCGCGTATGCCGACGGGCAGACGAACTTCCTCGAGGGCAAGTCGGCCATGTACATCATGGGCTCGTTCTTCGTCCCCGCTGCGGACCAGGCGAACGTCAGTGACAAGTTCGGTGTCTTCTCGATGCCGACCACCGGAAAGTACCCGACGAAGCAGTTCAGCAACATCGCCGATCCGTACGTCGTGGTGAAGCAGTCGAAGAACCAGCAGGCGGCGATCGACCTGGTGAAGTGGCTGACGACGGACAAGACGGCGGTTGCCAGTGAGCTCGCCGCGGACGGCAACTTCCGCAAGGGCTACACCTACAAGATGTCGAGCCTGGGCGAGGGCGTGCAGAAGATCGTGGATGCTTCGCCCGGCGCCTTCGTCGAGGCCGCGGACGAGCAGCCGCTGCCCGGATACTCGACGGAGCTGGGCAGCCAGATCCAGTCGTTGTACTCGGGGTCGACCCCGCAGCAGGTCGCGGAGAACTTGGACAAGTGGTGGGACTCGCAGGCGCAGTGATCGCCGATGCACGCTCTCCCCGGACTCGCTCCGGGGAGAGCGCTGCGGCGCGCAAACGCAACAGAAGGCTGAGGGATACGGCGGTATCGCTGGGCATGGCCGGCCCCGCGGTGCTGCTCTACTCCGTGCTCATGGTCGTTCCGGTGATCGTTGCGATCTACCTGAGCTTCACCGACTGGGATGGCTTCTCCGAGGCGAACTTCCTCGGCATCCAGAACTATCTGCATCTCTTCCAGGACCCGAATACGACCCACTCGATGTGGGTGACGATGCTCATCGTGATCTTCGGCTCGGCGTTCGAGATCGGGCTCGGTCTGGCATACGCCCTGGCGCTGCGGCAGAAGTCGAGAACAAACTCGGTGTTCCGGGCCCTGACGTACTACCCGCACGTGATCAGCGCGCTGATCCTCGGGTTCCTGTGGAACGCCATCCTCGGAACCAAGGGCGCGCTCAACACGCTTCTCGCGCCGTTCGGCATCGGACCGGTCGGGTTCCTCTTCGAGCAGAACCTCGCCCTCATCTCCCTCATCGCCGTCATCGTCTGGGCCGGATTCGGCTTCAACGTCGTGCTCTTCGTCGCGGCGCTGCAGACCGTTCCGCTCGAGCTGATCGAGGCGGCGGAGATCGACGGCGCCAGCCGCTGGAAGATCAACCGGCACATCGTCATCCCGATGATCGCACCGGTGGTCACGGTGGCACTGATACTCAATCTGATAGGTCTGCTGCGCGCGTACGACATCGTGGTCAGCCTCACCGGTGGAGGACCGGCCGGTGCGACCTCCACCTACGCGTACGTCATCCTCGTGCAGTCCTTCGGAAGCACGAAGATCGGCTACGCCAACGCCCAGGCGGTCTTCCTCATGATCGTTTCCGCGGCGCTCGCGCTGCTCGTGACGGCCCTGCGCAACCGCAGCGATCGGGCGGCAGGAGGCGACGCATGAGCGCCGAGATGATGACAGCCGAAGCGATGGCGGCCGAGGCGGTCCGGAAGCCGCGGCGGCGACGTCAGCGGCAGCGGCCGAATGTCGGGCGCATCATCATGCTCGCGCTGCTCGTGCCGCTCATGGGTGGTCCGGCCTACATCCTTCTGGTCAACGCTTTCAAGACGCAGCAGGACATCCAGGCTCAGCCGTTCGGCATCCCGTTCGACCGGCTCACGCTTCAGCCGCTGATCGCGGCCATCACGAGCCCCGAGTACAACGTCGTGGCCGCGTACGGTTTCACGGCGTCGATCGTGATCGCGGTCGACATCATCTGCATCGCCCTTGCCGGGCCCGCCGCGTACGTCATCGCACGCAGCACGAGCCGCAAGACCCGCCTGCTGCTGCTGTACTTCCTGGCAGGCACATTCATCCCCGGCGCAGCCATGGTCATCCCGGCGATCTACGTGCTGCGAACGCTCGGTCTGGTGAACAGCTTCGCCGGGCTGGTGCTCTACGACTCGGCGACGACGCTCCCGGTGAGCATCTTCCTCATGGTCGGTTACATCTCGACGGTGCCGAGAGACATCGATCAGGCGGCTTCGATCGACGGGGCCGGACGCCTTCGCACGTTCTGGACGATCATCTTCCCGTTGCTGCGGCCGGCCGTCGTGACGATCCTCATCCTCAACTCGATCGGCCTCTGGAACGACTTCGTCAGCCCGCAGATCCTGCTCGGGCCTTCATCGAACCAGTACACCGTGACGACGGCGATCTACACCGGCATCAGCCAGTACACGACCGATCTCACCAAGGTGTTCCCGAACCTCCTGCTGGCGATCGCACCGGTCATCATCTTCTTCATCTACATGCAGCGGCACATCATCAGCGGCCTCACGGTCGGGGCCACGAAGGGATGACCGTACCGGAGTGGGCGCTTCTGCAGGTCAGCCTGCGTGAGCGGCTCGAAGACGCGTGGCGCGAGTTCGCGGCGAAGTACGTGGCTGCCGACGGACGACTGACGCCCGGCGGACGACCGATCGGCCGCGACGGCGCGGACGACTTTCTCGAGGCGATCTTCAACTGGCCGACGCTGTACGCGATCGGCGGCAGCCCCGAGCTGCTCGAGTGCAGCCTGCGGGTGTGGCGCGGCGTGACGGAACAGCTCGAGGAGCTCGGTCTCTTTCGCGACGGTTTCGAGGTCGGCTACGACTGGTTCCACATCGGCGAAGGGCTTGAGCTGTTCTACGGACTGTGCGTCGCGGCTCCGCAGAACGTGGAGCTACGCGATGCCGTCATCCGCTTCGCCTCCCTCTACCTGCCCGATTCGGCCGCGCACAACTACGACGGCGAGCTCGACATGATCAGGGCGCCGCACAACGGTGCCCGCGGTCCGCGGCCGGGCCTGGAGGACGAACTGCCCCGGTTCGGCACAGAACGCGTCGAGTTGCGACCGTACGGTCTTCCCATCGTCGGGCTGCCCGGTATCGAAACGTGGGACGACCTGGACAAGCCGGGCAACGCGGAGCGCATGGCCGAGGCCATGCAGCGGCGGTTCGGGTCGGGCGACGTTGCCGTCAACCTCAATGTGGTGTCGCTCGTCACACTCGCCTGGCTGCTCACCGGGGAGCGCCGCTGGCGCGACTGGGTGGAACGATACGTCGCAGCCTGGATGGTGCGGGCACGCGACAATGAAGGACTCCTGCCCGACAACGTGGGCGCAGACGGGTCGGTCGGCGGCGAGCCTGTCGCGTCGTGGTTCGGTGGCCTCTACGGGTGGACCTGGCCGCACGGCATCCACAGCCTGCTGCCGGCCGCGCTCAATGCCGGTGCCGGCATGCTCACCGTGAGCGGGGACGCGAGAGCGCTCGACCTGGCTTCCGGAATCCTCGACGCCGTGCGACGGCAGGTGGTTCGCGATGTTCCGTCCGACCGGGCCATGACCATGAAGCGTCGCTGGAGCATCCACTTCGACGACGAGTTCACGACCGAGCTCGAGCTGTGGCCGACCCGGTACTCGCTCGACGGATGGTTCGACTATCAGCCGCCGCAGGTCGCGTTCCCGGTGTGGCTGTGGTGGCACGGCCGACGGTCGGGCGACCGGGAGCGCCTGGAGACGATGCGGATCCGCGGAGGATGGGACTGGAACCGTGTGCGCCCCTTCCGCGACAAGGAGGAGGCCGGTCACGAGGATGCCTGGTTCGCCGCTCTCGAAGACGGCGACGTCGAGCGGTTCGCCGCATCCTTCCTCGCCGTCGCCCATCGTCAGGTGGATGAGAGGCTGAGGGCACTGCGCGCTGACGATGTTGCCTCGGGATTCGATCAGGACCGGTGGCAGCGTGTGAACCCCGTCGTCACCGAGGCGCTGACGATGACTGCGCTCGGGGCGCCGCAAGCGCTGTACAACGGTGGATTGCAGCACGCCTTTGTGCGGTACTTCGACCGGGCGTCCGGACGCCCGGGACTTCCACCGCGCGTAGCAGCCCTGGTGGAGTCCATCGAGCCGGAGCCGGCGGCTGTGCAACTGGTCAACCTGGGCGACAGCCCTGCCGAGATCGTGCTGCAGGCGGGCGGCTTCAGCGAGCACGTGATCGAGCACGCCGTGACGCGCAACCTGCGAACCGGCGCCGAGACCACGCTAGGCGTCGACGGCCCTTCACGAGTCAGCGTCGAGCTGCCGGCGGGTGAACGGGTGCGCGTCGCGCTGCGGCTCAGGCTCCATGCGGTCGAGGCGCGACTGGCCTGAGGTGACTCGCGTGTCGAGTGCCTCGTGCCAGCCGTGCCGCCCCGGCTACGGGCTCAGCCCCGACTACGGGCTCAGCAGAGACGCGTGTCTGGCGAACGCCTCGGCTGCGGCATCAGCGGTGTCGGCGTGCAGAAGGCCGAGAAGCTGCGCGTGGTCGTCCGCGATCTTGCTCCAGTCACCGCGGAACAGCGGGTCGCCGACCGCACGAGAAGACCGTAGGGCCGGTTCGATGACATCCCAGCATTTGACGATCAGCGGGTTGCCGCCCGCGATGCACACGTGTCGATGGAACGAGAAGTCGAGCACGCGGAATGCTGCGATGTCTTCGAGCGCGGCCGCCTCGCGCATCCGTTCGACGATCGATTCCAGCTCGGCGCGCGCGTCGGCGCTGAGCTCGGTGGCGGCGAGGCGTGCGGACGTGCGCTCGATCATCGTGCGCGCCGCAATGGCGTGCTCGAGGTCTTCTTCGAGTGCGACGGTCACGAAGTGGCCGCGGCGCGGAACGTGCGTGAGCACCCCCTCGTACGCGAGCCGTTTGACGGCATCGCGCACGGGCGCCTGGCTGATGCCGAGCCGCTGGGAGAGCTCCAGCTCGACCACGCGATCGCCCGGCTTGAGTGCCTGTTCCATCACGAGTCGGCGCACGAGGTCGTACACCTGGTCGGAGAGGAGATCGCGGCCCAGGTTGCCGCGCTCCGCCTCCAGGCTCCGACGGAGCGCCGCTCGCGAATCGAGGTCGGAACTCTGCGCCGCGACCTCATCGGGTGCGGCGTTCGTCTCGGGCTGTGAAGCCGATGTGTTCGACACGCGCATGAGTCTATCTATCGATAATCCAGTAGTTCACGGTTGACGGG
>NZ_JBQCIE010000081.1:0-32194 GCF_051954055.1 Humibacter sp.
AACGTCACACCGGCGAACTCGGGCGTGCGCACCGATCGCACGAGGTTGTTGAGCTTGGCCAGGCCGGGCAGAGCATCCGACTGCTCGACCGTGATCTCCTGACCGCTCCACCGCATGTCTCTATTCGAACACTAGTTCGATCATCTCGCAAGCTCGCCCGATGCAAGTCGCACGTTCTACCGACAAGAAGGGGGGAGTGCGCCTGCACAACCCCGTCCGCAGCCAGTTCACGCAAACCCAGCCTCTTGTATCGGCCGTGCTTGCACGAACTGGCTGCGGTTCGAACGGAGGCCGCCTCAACGCGTGGTCGTCGGCGTCAGGGCGAGCTCCTCGCCCGACCAGCGCCGCCGCAGCCACCGGTCGTGGCTCGCAACGACCACCGCTCCCGGGTAGCTGCCGAGGGCATCCTCGAGTTCCCCGGCCAGTGCGAGCGACAGGTGGTTCGTCGGCTCGTCGAGCAGGAACACGTGCGGCGGCTTCGCGATGATCAGCGCCAGCGCGAAGCGCCGCTGCTGCCCGACGGACAGCGATCCGACCGGCCGGTCGAGATCACGGGGAGCCATCAGGCCGAGCGAGGTGAGCGGCAGCTGCTCCGAGCGCCGCTCGCCGAGCGCCTTCGCGTAGAGAGCGCGAGGCGTCGCGGCCGGGTCGGTGAATCGCACGTCCTGTTCGAGCAGCCCCACTCTGAGGCCCTTGCGGCGTGTGACCGTTCCGGAATCCGGTGCGATCGTGCCGGCGAGCAGTCCGAGCAGTGTGGACTTGCCTGCACCGTTCGGGCCGGTGACGAGCAGCCGGCCGTCGGGCTCGATGCGCAGCCGCTCGACGTGCAGTCGGTGCCGCACGCGGGCATCCGTCACCTGGATCAGCGTGCCAGCGGCCTCGTCGAGCCCGTGCGATCCGCTCGGGATGCCCGCGAACGCGAGCACCGCGGGCGGCTTGCGCACCTGGTTGCGTTCGAGTTCGTCCACCCGCCCCTGCGCGTTGCGCACGCGCCTGGCGATCTGGGCATCCACCCGAGCGCCCTTGAACGGGGCGATGTACTTGTCGTTATCGCGCGGGGCGCGCTGCGCGTGCGTGGAACGCGCCGTGACTGCGGTGGCATGCCGCAGTCGGTTCAGCTCGTCCTGCTCGTCGCGGTACTGCCGTTCCCAGCGCTCGCGCTCGGCGGCCTTGTGCTCGAGATAGGCAGTGAAGACGCCCTCGCCCGTCGCCGGCCTGCCGAACACGGTCGCACCGTTTCCGGATGCCTGCACCGACCCGCGGCCCGAAGCGCCGTCTCCACCGAGAGCGGCGACACTCGTGCGCGACGGGTCAAGGTCGACGAGCGCGGTTGCGACGGCGTCGAGGAACACGCGGTCGTGGCTCGCGAAAAGCACGGGACCACTCCACTCGGTGAGTTGGCGCTGCAGGAACTCCACGGCGTCGTCATCGAGGTGGTTGGTGGGCTCGTCGAGCAGCAGCGCGTCCGGCCGGCTCAGCGGCAGCGCCGCCATCGCGAACCGGCTGCGCTGCCCACCGGACACCTCGCCCAGCGTGCGCTGCAACGGGATGCCCTGCACGCCGAGCCCCGCGAGCACGCGATCGCGGCGCGCGTCGATGCTCCAGACATCCGCTCGCTCCGCGGCGGCGAGCGCCGCGTCGTATCGAACGGATGCCCGCTCCAACTGCTCTGCATCGGATGCCTCGCCGAGCGCCACGCCCGCCGCGTCGAGTTCGCGCTCCACGGCGCGCACCTCCGCGAGAGCGTGCTCGACGAGGGAGTCGAGCGTCTCGTGCGGCGCGAACCGCACCTCCTGCCAGAGGAACCCGGTGCGTGCCGGGCGCGCCACTGTTCCGCGGTCGGGAGCCTCGGCACCGGCGAGCACGCGTAGCAGCGTGGACTTGCCCACGCCGTTCTCGCCGATGAGTCCGACGCGGGAGCCGGGCGGAACGGTGAGCGAGACATCCGTCAGCACGGTGCGCACGCCGTAGCTCAACGAGACGCCGTCGGCGCGCACGTAGTCGGCCACCGCGGCCGCCACGGTCGTGCTTTCATCGATGGCGGGAGCGGGCGCTGCCTCTACGGGCGCCGCATCGAAGGTGGGAAGGAATGAGGAACGTACAGGCATGGAACCGCCTCTCCGGGCTCGGTGAGTCCTGGAGCCGGCACGACCACGAAGGGCCGTGCCGACCCGAATCGGTTCGCTCGAAAGCCGCCGACGAGGGTCGGCGCGAGCGGAAGGATCCCGCCGGGCGTTGGCCCCCGAGTTCAGAATCAGCCGGACGACCCCATGAAGCGCGCACGAAGCACGACCGTCACGGTGACGGATGACCGTTCTTCGTCGGGTGCGCTGCGGTGCGACATCGATCTGTCGCGAACCCGCAGGGGTCGAGCCTCATGCGCGGGACGAAGGGTGGTCACTTCTTCATAGCTCGCAGGACGTTACCAGCCCGCCGAAGCTAAAGCAACCTCAGTCGCTGAGCCCGAGCACCTTGGAGGTCTCCGCGATGACCTCCGCGGCCTTCTCCGGCTGATTGTTCAGCGTGCTGCCCATGGTCGGGATCAGCTCCTTGAGCTTCGGCTCCCACTGGCCCCACTGCTGTGGGAAGCAGCGCTTCAGGAGGTCCAGCATGATCGGCACCGCCGTCGATGCGCCGGGCGATGCGCCGAGCAGGCCGGCGATCGAACCGTCGGATGCCGCGACCACCTCGGTGCCGAACTGCAGCACTCCGCCGCGCTTGGCATCCTTCTTCATGACCTGTACGCGCTGACCTGCGGTGATGAGCTCCCAGTCCTCGCTCTTGGCGGTCGGCATGAACTCCTGCAGGGCACGCAGCTTCTTCGTGCGAGTCGCGAGCAGTTCCGAGACGAGGTACTTGATGAGCGCGAAGTTGTCACGGGCGACGGCGAGCATCGGCCCCAGGTTGCCGCCGCGCACGGAGCCCGGAAGATCCCACCAGGAGCCCTTCTTCAGGAACTTCGGGCTGAACCCGGCGTACGGGCCGAACATGAGCGATGCCTCGCCGTCGACCACGCGCGTGTCGAGGTGCGGAACCGACATCGGTGGTGCACCGACGGCCGCCTTGCCGTACACCTTCGCGTGGTGCTGGGCAACCAGCTTCGGGTTCGTGGTGCGGAAGAACTTGCCGCTGATCGGGAATCCGCCGAAGCCCTTGATCTCACTGATTCCGGATGACTGCAGCAGGTGCAGCGCGCCGCCGCCGGCTCCCACGAACACGAACCGGGCATCCACGGTGTGCGGGGTGTTGCCGACGAGGTGCTTCACCTTCAGCCGCCAGTTGCCGTCCCTCGTGCGGCCGATGCTCTTCACGCGGCAGTTGAGCCACAGCTCGCCGCCGCGTTCCACGAGTCCGTCGAACAGGGCGGTCGTGAGCGCGCCGAAGTCGACATCCGTTCCGGTCGCCATGCGCGTCGCGGCGATGGGCTCGCGCGTGCGTCCCTTGATGAGCAGCGGGGTCCACTCGCGGATCACCCTGTGGTCTTCGGAGTACTCCATCCCGCGGAACAGCGGCTGGTCCTTGAGCGCCGCGTAGCGCTTGCGCAGGTACTTCACGTTCTCACCACCGCGCACGAACGTCATGTGCGGGGTCGAGCTGATGAACGAGGTGGGCAGTTCGCCCTTCTGGGCGAGGGATGCCCAGAACTGCCGGCTCAGCTGGAACTGCTCGTTGATGCTGATCGCCTTGGCCGGGTCGACAGTGCCGTCCTTGGCCTCGGGCATGTAGTTGAGCTCGCAGAGCGCGGCGTGGCCGGTGCCGGCGTTGTTCCACGGGTTGGAGCTCTCCTGGGCCACGTCGCCGAGAACCTCGTAGACGCGCACCTTCCAGTCCGGCTGCAGCCGCTGGATCATGGTGCCGAGGGTCGCGCTCATGATGCCCCCGCCGATGAGGACGACGTCTAACGGGGCCCGGGAATCACTCACTCGAACAATTCTATGGCGTTTGCGAAGCGGTCCTTTCCGGTCCGCCTCAGCCGCGGTACCGCTCCCCCACTGGGATCTCGACGGGCACCGTGTTTCCGAGCGGCGCGAGCGGGCACGCCCATGCCGGGTCATACGCGCAGCTCGGGTTGTAGGCGAAGTTGAAGTCGAGCACGAGCGTTCCCGGGTTCGATCCCGGACCGAGGTCTGCACCCTTGATCGTGTCGAGCAGGTAGCGGCCGCCGCCATAGGTACCGTCCGCTCGCCCCGCGGAGGCATCCTTCACCGGAACGAACAGTCCGCCGCCGTACGAGCGCAGCCTCCAGACGTCGAGCGAGCCGACATCGGGCAGGCGCACGACCCCGATGCGCTCGAACGGTACGACGCCGTCGGTACCGGTCTCAACATCCAGATCGGCCGGTTCGGTCTGCTCGACCGACAGCTCGAACCGCCACTCCGGGTCGTACTCTGCGACGGGCAGTCCGCCGAAGGATGCTCGATCCTCCGGCAGCAACGGCGTCGACGGATGCGTCGCGAAGAGTGCATCGCGCTCGACGACCCATGCGGCGTGGGCGGCTGACGCGTCTTCGTCGGCGAGTTCACGTACCAGCTCGTACAGCGCGAACACACGGCGGCGCCAGTCGGCGACGTCGACTGCTGTCTGGATGTCCGTCATGCGTACATGATCGCCTGTTGGACCGCCGGGTGGGCGTGTTCGGCCGGCGCGAATCGGCCGCCCGGCGTCGCGATCGCCAGGATTCGGACATCTTCCGACAAGATGCGGTCACCGGCCCGGAATCCGTGCCTTTCGTGTCGGATGTGCGCTCGACACTGATGGCATGACCGACGATCGACACCGCGGAATCGGACTCGCGCAGGGCACAGCGCTCTACGTGGCGGCCGTGCTCGGCACGGGCATCCTTCTGCTTCCCGCACTCGCCGCCCGCGCGGCCGGACCCGGCGCGATCCTCGCCGTCGCTGCGCTGGCGGTCATCTCCGTACCGCTGGCTTCGACGTTCGCGGCGCTGTCGACGAGGCATCCGGATGCCGGCGGCGTCGCCACCTTCGCCCGCCGCGCCTTCGGACCGACCGCCGCTCGCATCGTCGGCTACTGGTTCTACTTCGGAACGCCGATCGGCGCACCGGTCGCCGCGATCATGACCGCGCAGTACGTGGTGGCGATCATCGGCGGCGATCGCGGAACGGTCATCCTGATCGCGGCCGCCCTCGTGATCGTGCCGACCGCCATCACCGTCTTCGGCGTGCGCTTCGCGGGCTGGGCGCAGCTGCTGCTGAGCGCAGCGCTCATGGCGATCCTCGTGCTGGCACTGGCCGCCGCCGCACCCCACATGCACCCGGCCAACTTCGCACCGTTCCTCCCGCACGGCCTGGGCGGCGTCGGCATCGCGGTGAGCCTCTACATCTGGGCCTTCGCCGGATGGGAGGCCGTCGCGGGCATCGCCGGCGAGTTCTCCCGACCGCGGCGCGACATCCCGCGAGCGACAGCTCTGGCGCTCGCGATCGTCTCGGTCGCGTACATCGCGATCCAAGCCGTGGTGGTGGGTGTGCTGGGCCCGAAGGTCGGCCAGTCGGATGCCCCGCTGCTCGACCTCGTGACCGTCGGGCTCGGCCACGGCTGGGGAGTGGTCGTCGCGTGCGTGGCCGTGATCGTCGTGGTCGGCGTCTTCAACGCCTACTTCGCTGCGTTCAGCAAGCTCGGCGCAGCGATGGGCCGAGACGGCGACCTGCCCGCCTGGTTCGGTCACGGCGCCGAGCGCGGCGGCATTGCGCGCCGTGGGTTGCTGCTGAGCGCCGTGCTCATGGCGCTCTACTTCGCGGTCGTCGCGTGGCTGCCCGACCTGCAGCCGGTCATCCTCGTGCACACGAGCATCGGCGCCGCCATCTACGGCATGGGTGTCGCGAGCGCGCTCGTCCTGCTGCCCCGACGAAGCATCGGCTGGTGGATGTCCGTGCTCTCCTGCGTTCTCGTGCTCGGGCTGCTCGTGCTCGAGGGCGCGAACCTGGTGTATCCGCTGGTCGTCGCGGCGGCAGCGGTCGTGGTCGGAGTCGTCGCGCGATCGCGTCGCCGCTACGCGACAGCGGGCACGGAGTCGGCCGACGCAGCGGATGCCACCGTGCCGGCCGCCGCGGGAAGCACGGCCCCGACGCCGGAGAAGTGAGCTCTCGAGGGGCTCAGACGGTGGCAGCAGCCCGCAGGTTCGCCGCGACGAGTTCCGCGATCTGCACGGCGTTCAGCGCGGCGCCCTTGCGCAGGTTGTCGTTCGAGACGAAGAGCGCGAGTCCCCGGCCTTCCGGCGCACCCGGGTCCTTGCGGATGCGACCCACATAGCTCGGGTCGTTGCCCGCGGCTTCGAGCGGCGTCGGAACATCCGCGAGGGCGACGCCGGGAGCATCCGTCAACAGCTCGGTGGCGCGCTCGGGGCTGATCGGACTCGAGAACTCGGCGTTGATCGACAGCGAGTGACCGGTGAACACGGGCACGCGCACGCACGTGCCGCTGACAAGCAGGTCGGGCAGGCCGAGGATCTTGCGGCTCTCGTTGCGCAGCTTCTTCTCTTCGTCGGTCTCGTTCAGGCCGTCGTCGACGATCGAGCCCGCTAGCGGGATGACGTCGAACGCGATCGGCCGCACGTACTTCGCCGGCTCCGGCAACTCGACGGCCGAGCCGTCGTGCACGAGGTCGAGCAGCTGGCCGGATGCCACGGCCGCCTCGGCCTGGTCGGCGAGTTCCTGCGCACCCGCGAGCCCCGATCCGCTGACCGCCTGGTACGTGCTGACGATCAGCCGCTGCAGTCCGGCCTCGGTGTCGAGCACCTTGAGCACCGGCATCGCGGCCATCGTGGTGCAGTTCGGGTTGGCGATGATGCCCTTCTGGGCGTCGGCGATCGCCTCCGGATTCACCTCGCTGACGACGAGCGGCACCTCCGGGTCCATGCGCCACGCGCTGGAATTGTCGATGACCACGGCGCCGGCGGCGGCGAACTTCGGCGCGTACGCCCGGCTGCCCGTCGCCCCTGCGGAGAACAGCGCGATGTCGACGCCCGACGGATCGGCCGTCTCGACGTCTTCGACGATGATCTGCTCGCCCTTGAACTCCAGCGTGCGCCCGGCCGAACGGCTCGTCGCGAAGAGCCGAAGCTTCTCGACCGGGAAGTCGCGCTCGGCGAGGATGCGACGCATCACCGTGCCGACCTGACCGGTGGCGCCGACGATGCCTACGGTGAATCCGTTGCCCATGGGAATTCCTTGGAGTCCGTGCGACGGGCGCAACGACGCCGGCCGTCGCCGCTGATGTGGGTAGGCCTTCTATTGTGACAGACCGGCCCGGGCCGAACGCGCCTGGAGAAGGCGGCTGAGACATCCGATGTCTCGCATCCTGGCACGGTACGATCGCGCGTATGGCCGTCACCGACGAGGCGATCCTCAAGATCAAGGAGATGATCACGAGCGGGCGGCTCGCGCCCGGCGATCGTCTCCCTCCCGAGAAGGAGCTCAGCGAAAGCCTCGGGCTCTCCCGCTCATCGTTGCGCGAGGCGGTGAAGGCGCTCGAGGTGATCCGAGTTCTGGATGTCCGCCGCGGCGACGGCACGTACGTCACGAGCCTGGAACCGCGGCTTCTGCTCGAGGCGCTGTCGTTCGTCGTCGACCTGCACGACGACCGCTCCGTGATCGAGATCTTCGGCGTGCGGCGCATCCTGGAGCCGGCGGCAGCGGCGCTCGCTGCCAGGCGGATATCCGACGAGCAGCTGGATGCCCTGGACCGCCTTCTCGAGACGACCACCGGAGACGAGGGTGTCGAGGCGCTCGTGCAGCATGACCTGGAGTTCCACCAGGCGATCAGCGAGGCATGCGGGAACGACTACCTGGCGCAGCTGATCGAGTCGATCTCGAGCCACACCGTCCGGGCCCGCATCTGGCGCGGACTGACCCAGCAGGGCGCGGCGGAGCGCACGATCGCCGAGCACCGCGCGATCCTGGCGGCCCTGCGCGACCACGACGCGGAGCTCGCCTCCGCGCATTCGCTCACCCATGTCGCCGGCATCGAGGACTGGCTCAGGGCCGCGCTCGGCGCGACCGCGTGAGCCGGACGTCTACCCGATGCACCGAGTCACCGACAGGGAGGATCACCGAAGATGAGGATCGCACTCCACTCCACACTCCGCCCGGGAGCCGTCGACGACTATCTCCGCGAGCATGCCCGCGTACCCGACGACCTGCGTGCGCTGTTCGATCGGGCGGGCATCCGCGACTGGACGATCTGGCGCTCGGGCGACCGGCTGTTCCATCTCGTCGAGTGCGACGACTTCGATCACGCGATGCGGATCATCCGCGCCGACGATGCCGACCGCCGCTGGCAGGACCACATCGGACGATTCGTCGAAGGATTCCTCGGCCCGGACGGCGACGAGGGTTACGTGCCGATGGAGAAGGTGTGGCGCCTCGAGGAGCAGCGCGCCGAGCCCGTGATCGACATGGGTCTCGACTGAGCTGGTGGCTGGTTCGCGAGACTCCGCGCTTGTCGACGTGCACGTACACGTCTGGGATCCCGCGCGGCTGAGCTACCCGTGGCTCGATGGGGTGCCCGCGATCGACCGGGCGTTCCTCCTCGACGACATCGATCGGGCAGGCGGAACGGTGACCGGGCACGTCTTCGTGCAGGCCGGATGCCTGCCCGAGCAAGCGCTCGACGAGGTGCGCTGGGTGCTCGGCATGACGGATGCCTGGCCCGAGCTGGCCGCGATCGTCGCCGATGCAGACCTCCGCGGTGGACCCGCGTTGGCGTCCCACCTGGATGAACTGCTCAACCTGAACACCGAACGAGTGCGCGTCGTGGGTGTCCGTCACCTTTTGCAGGACGAGCGGGACGACCTGCTTGCCGATCCCGCTGCCCGTTCAGCCCTGCTCGACGGTCTACGCACTCTCGCCGCCCGCGGGCTGACCTTCGACGTCTGCGTGCGGCACCGCCAGCTGGACACGGTGACCGAGCTGCTCGAGCAGGTGCCCGAGCTCCCCACCGTGCTCGACCATCTCGGCAAGCCGCCGGTCGACGCCGGGATCGCGAGCGAGGCAGGCCGCGCTTGGGCAGGAGCGCTCGCCCGCTTGGCACGCCTACCCCGCGCTCACGTGAAGCTGAGCGGGCTCGCGGCCGAGGCATCCGGAGCCGACGCACTCGACGCGCACGCTCATGACTTCCTCGTGCACGCCCTGCGGGCGTTCGGTCCCGACCGTTCCATGATCGGCAGCGACTGGCCGGTCAGCGCGTTCACCGGCGCCGGTGGCACGTTCGACGGCTGGCGTGGTCGCGTGCGCCGCGCCGCCGCCGCAGCAGGCGTCCATGCCGAGGGCGTCGCATCCATCGAACACCGCACCGCGACCAGGTTCTACGGCCTCGGTGGTTGAACGGCTGGGCCTGTTCGACCGCGGCCGCACTCCCCGTCCGGCTACCGACCTGCGCTCCTCGCGATGCACGAGCCGATGCAATTCAGGATGCACGAGCCGATGCAATTCAGGAGGGGAGCGGGCTCGGCCGCATATCGCGGTCGAACCGCCGCTGGTCCTGAAGTGCGCCGCCGCGCTGAGCTCGGCCGGGCCGGGCTGCGCCGCCGGGCCGGGCTGCGCCGCCGGCGCCGGGCTGCGCCGCCGGGGCCGGGCTGCGACGCGGAGCCGAGCCGCGCCGTGCCGAGCTGCGCCGCTGGACCGAGTCGCGCCGTGCCGTGGCTCAGGCCGGGATGAAGCCTCCGACGGCGAGCGCGGCCCACAGGTCGTCCGGGATCGGCGCGGCCATGCGCTGGAGGTTCTGGCGCACGGCATCCGGGTTCGCGGTGCCCACGACGACCGACCACACGATCGGGTCCCGGAGCGGGAACTGCAGCGCAGCGGCGGGCAGCTCCACGTCGTACTCGGCGCAGATCCGCGCGATCTCCCGCGCCCGCTCGACGAGCTCCGCGGGCGCTGCCGAGTAGTTGTAAGTGGCATCCGCCGCGGGCGCGCTGCTCGCGAGCAGCCCGGAGTTGTAGACGGCCGCGGCGACCACGCATACGCCGCGCTCGTGGCACACCGGGAACAGGTCGGCCAGCGCCGGCTGCTCAAGGAGCGTGTAGCGTCCGGCGATCATGACCAGGTCGAGGTCACCCTCCCGCACGGCTCGCGCGGCCACGGCCGCATCGTTCACCCCGATGCCGATCTGTCGCACGAGACCCTCGTCGCGCAGCTTTGCCAGTGCGGGCAGCCCCTCGCGGAGCCCGCGGTCGAGGTCGTAGACATCCGGGTCGTGCAGGTAGAGGATGTCTACCCGATCGAGCCCGAGACGCTCCAGCGAGTCCTCGAGGCTGCGACGGATGCCCGCCTCGCTCGGGTCGAACCGCCGCACGAGGTCGTCCGGCACGTCGAATTGATGGGCGAGGTCGCGTCCGCCCGCGAAGCCCGGGTTCGGCTCGAGCAGCCGCCCGACCTTCGTCGAGAGCACGAACTCGTCGCGCGGCTTTTCGCGCAGGAAGGCGCCGAGCCGGCGTTCGCTGAGTCCGAGGCCGTAGTGCGGAGCGGTGTCGAAGTAGCGGATGCCGCCGTTCCACGCGGCATCCAGTGCATCGTGCGCGCGCTCGTCCGAGACCTGGCGGTAGAGGTTGCCGATGGACGCGGCGCCGAAGCCGAGCGGAGAGAGATCGCTCACGCTTGCGTCTCCGCTCGCACCGCGAGCCACTCGAACTCGTCGAGCGAGGCGGGAAGCATCTCGGTGCCCGCGCCCGGCGCCGTCGGAGTGACGTAGCGTCCGTTCTCGACCACGACCGGTGTGGCGAAGTGCTCGTGCAGGTGGTCGACGTACTCGATCATGCGGCCGTCCATCGTGCCCGCCACGGCCACGAAGTCGAACATCGACAGGTGCTGCACCGCCTCGCAGAGGCCGACACCGCCGGCGTGCGGGCAGACCGGAACTCCGAACTTCGCCGCCAGCAGGAGGTTGGCGATGTTCTCGTTGACCCCGCCGACTCGGGTGGCGTCGATCTGCATGACCTGCATGCCACCGGCCTGCAGAAGCTGCTTGAACACGACCCGGTTCTGCACGTGCTCACCCGTGGCGACGCGGATCGGGGAGACCCCGCGCGAGACCGCGGCGTGCCCGAGGATGTCGTCGGGGCTCGTCGGCTCCTCGATCCAGGCCGGGTGGAACTCGGCGAGCGACTTCACCCAGTCGATCGCTTCCTGCACGCCCCAGCGCTGGTTGGCATCCATTGCGATCGGATACTGGGCCCCAAGCACCTCGCGGGCGATCCGGAACCGGCGGATGTCGTCTGCCAGGTCTGCACCGACCTTCAGCTTCACCTGCCCGAACCCCGCGTCGACGGCTTCACGGCACAACCGCGCGAGCTTCTCGTCGGAGTAGCCCAGCCATCCAGGGGTCGTGGTGTACGCGGGGTAGCCCTCTGCCAGAAGACGCTCGATGCGCTCCTCGCGGCTCGGCTCGGCGGACTTCAGGATGCGCAGCGCCTCCTCCGGCGTGATCGCATCGGTGAGGTAGCGGAAGTCGATCAGCGACGCGAGCTCCTCGGAGCTCAGCCGCGACAGGTGCAGCCAGAGCGGTTCGCCCGCGCGCTTCGAGCGCAGGTCCCACAGGGCGTTCACGATCGCGCCGATCGCCATGTGCATGACGCCCTTCTCGGGGCCGAGCCAGCGTAGCTGCGAGTCGTGCACGAGCAGGCGGGATGCCGCGCCCATGTCCGCGAGCAGCTCCTCGGCATCACGCCCGACGAGGTGGTCGCTCAGCGCGTCCAGCGCCGCCACCTGCACGTCGTTGCCGCGCCCGATTGTGAACACGAACGCGTGCCCCTCGAGCCCGTCGCCGGCATCCGTGCGGATCGTGACGTATGCCGCGGAGTAATCAGGATCGGGGTTCATCGCGTCCGACCCGTCGAGCGAGAGCGAGGTCGGGAACCGCACGTCCCTGGTGTCGACGGCGACGATCGTGCTCATGGTGTTCCCTCTCCGAACGCGCCGAAAGTCGTCGGGCATCCGATGCCAGCCTAAACATCGGATGTTTGCCTCGTCAACCGGGGACGTATGTGCCACAATCGTTGCGAACGCCGCCACTGCCCGCCCACACCTCGGATGTTCACGCCCCACATCCGCGGGCGGATGCGCGCGAAGGAAGGACTGCCATGACCGACTTCACCGGACTCGTCGCCATCGTCACGGGAGGGGCGTCGGGCATCGGTGCCGCGATCGCGCGCCGGTTGCGCGCCGACGGCGCCCGGGTTGCCGTGTTCGACGTGAACACGGATGCAGCGGACGCCGATCTCGCTGTGCGCGTGGACGTCAGCGACGACGCAACGGTCGTGGCCGGCGTGCAGCGCGTGATCGACGAGTTCGGCCGCCTGGACATCGTGGTCAACAACGCCGGCATCGGTGCACAGGGCGATGTCGCTGCGAACCCGGATGCCGAGTGGCAGCGCGTCTTCGACATCAACGTGATCGGGATGGCGCGCGTCTCACGGGCCGCGCTCCCCCACCTGCGGGAATCGCCGGCCGCCGCCATCGTGAACACGGCATCCATCGCCGCCACCGCCGGGCTGCCGCAGCGCGCCCTGTACTCGGCGTCGAAGGGCGCGGTGCTGTCGCTGACCCGGGCGATGGCCGCCGATCACCTGGCCGAGGGCATCCGCGTGAACGCGGTGAGTCCGGGAACGGCGGACACGCCCTGGGTCGGCCGCCTGCTCGACTCAGCACCTGACCCTGCCGCCGAGCGCAAGGCGCTCGAGGCACGGCAGCCGCACGGTCGCCTCGTCGCCGCCGACGAGATCGCGGATGCCGTCGCCTACCTGGCGAGCCCCGCCGCCGGCTCGACGACGGGCACGGCGATCGAGGTCGACGGAGGCATGTCCGGCCTGCGCCTGCGCCCCGGCGCCTGACGAGCGACGACGCCGCTCTCCCTCGAACGGCGGGTCCACGGTGAGGTCCACGCCGAAAGCGCGCCTTGACCGTCGATAGTGTGGTGCGCAGCGGAGTAGGCAGGACCTGAGGAGCATCGTGGACGAGTGGGATGCTCCTCGCGGCAACCGCCTCAGCGACAGCATCGCCGCGATCGCGCGACTGTTCCCGCACGCGGTCGCCGAGGTCGCCGACGAGACGGGCGAATCGCGGCTGTCCGTCGACTTCGACCTGCTTCGGCAGGAACTCTCCGGCGAGCTCGTCGAGGGAACGCGCGAGCGATACGGACTCGAATGGCCGGGCAAGCGCGCTGCAGCGCTCTGCGCGACGACACCGCCGACCGCGCGGTTGCGCGAGGTGGAAGACGAGTCGGTGGATCGGGCATCCACCGGCAACGTCTTCATCGCCGGAGACAACCTCGAGGCACTGAAGCTGCTGCGGCAGACGCACGCCGGTGCTGTGAAGCTCATCTACATCGACCCGCCTTACAACACGCGCAATGACTTCGTCTACAACGACGACTTCGGACCGTCTCACTCCGCGTGGCTGAGCATGATGTACCCGCGGCTGCTGCTCGCCCGCGACCTGCTCACCGACGACGGCGTCGGATTCGTGAGCATCGATGGCAACGAGGTAGCGCAGCTGAAGCTCCTGCTGGCCGAGGTGTTCGGCGCTCGCAACGTCGTCGCCACGATCGTCTGGGTCAGCAACCTCAAGGGACGGCAGATCTCCGGCGGCGGACCGGCGGGCACGCACGAGTACATCCTCTGCTTCGCCCGGAACGCGGATGCCGTCACCCGGTTCCGCGGCTCGGCATCCGATCTGCACGCGCTCATGCCCGCCGTCTACCGGCGAGCCGGCTACGCGCCGAAGTATGACGCGAAGGGCCCGTACGTCACGAAGAACGAGCTCTACAACACGAACTCACGGTTCAACGAGCGCACCGCACCGACGATGGTGTTCCGCATCCACTACCACCCGGGAACGGGCGAGGTGCGCGTCACCGACATCGACGACGACACCGAGTTCGAGGGGTTCTTGACCGCGCTGCCGCACCCGAACCACCGCCCCGGGCTCCGGTGGCACGCCTGGCGATGGAGCCGCGCGCGCGTGCTCGCCGACCGCGACGAACTCGAGTTCGACGTGAGCGGCGGCACGCTGCGCATCCGTACGAAGGTGCGCGACGTCGACGGCATGACGCTGAAAGACGTCGTGATCGGCCCGAGCACGATGTCGGGGCAGCGCGACCTGGACGACCTGGGCATGCACCATCTCTTCGACTCGCCGAAACCGGTGGCTCTGCTGCGCACGCTCGTCGCCGTGACCACCTCAAACGATGACCTCGTTCTCGACTTCTTCGCCGGCTCCGGCACGACGGCGCAGGCCGTGATGGAGCAGAACGTCGACGATGGCGGGCACCGCCGGTTCCTGCTCGTGCAGCTGGACGAGCGCACCTCGCCCCGGTCGGACGCGGCCGCCGCCGGCTTCGCCACGATCGCCGACGTGACGGCAGAGCGGATGCGCCGCGCGGGCGACCGCCTCCGCTCACGTTCGGCACGTGGTCACGTTGACACCGGGTTCCGGATGTTCCGACTCGAACAACACTGAACCGCGGTCTATCGACCGCTCGTCCAGCCACCGCCCACGTGCCTTCGGGACGCCCGCACTACCCTCGCAGAATGCGCAAGCGAACCCGAACCGCACGTGCACGCGCCGTGGCGCTCGTCGCAGCAGCGCTGACGGCACTGGTCCTCGCCGGATGCTCGCAGTCCGGCACCGGAGACGTCGACGACTCCGGCGCGCCCAAGGCGCCCACCAGCAGCACGCCGACGCCGGCCCCGACGTCGACGCTGCGCAAGGGAACAGCATCCGACCCGCTGCGGTACGCGGCGCTCGGCGACTCGTACTCGGCGGGGATGGGCGGCGGCGACGCGAGCGGCAGGTGCCGCCGCAGCCCGCACGCGTTCCCGCAGCAGTTGGCGAAGTCGAAGACGATCGTGCTCTCCCGGTTCGTCGCCTGCTCCGGCGCGACCACCTCCGACGTGCTCGACCATCAGATCGACGCGCTCGACCCGCAGATCGATCTCGTCACGATCACGATCGGAGGCAACGATCTCGACGTCAGCGTGCTGCCATCGGCGTGCGGTCGCGGCGAGACGGATGCCTGCAAGACCGCGGTGGCGGCCTCGGTCGCACTGCTGCACACGCTCGCGCCGAAACTCGAGAAGACGTACCAGGCGATCGCGAAGGCGGCGCCGCACGCACGCATCCTCGTCGCCGACTACCCGCTGTTCTACGACTTGCCGGCCATCAACGAGAACACACTGGGCTCCGAGGAGCTGTCGGCCGCCATCGCCGTTGACACGGCCGTCGCGTCACTCGACGCGACCATCGCGAAGGCGGTGGCGAAGCAGCGGGCGGTGGGCACGGACATCCACTTCGTCGACGTTCAGTTCCGCGGCCACGGCGTCAACGCGAAGAAGCCGTGGTTCGTGCTCTCCGGCATCGACGCGTACCACCCGACCGCCGACGGCTACACCCAGTACGCGAAGACGCTCTCCGCCCTCACCAATCCCGCTGGTTGACGGAACCGCTCACTCCACGCGCAGCCCCAGCTCGTCGGCGAGCGCTGGCGCCAGCGTCATGAGCTGCTCGAACGACACGGTCGCACCCTTGAGGGACGCGATGCCGCGCACCACGTCCAGGTCGGCGCCGCGAAGGTCGACGTCGGTGAGCCGGCAGTTGGATGCCTCCAGCAGGCCGATCCTGCAGCCCGCGAACCCGACGCGTTGAGCCGTCGCGCCGCCGAGGTCGAGTTCACCGATGGTGCAGTCCTCGAACGCCACGTCGACGAGTTCGGATCCGCGCAGGTTCACGAACCCGAGCTTGCAACCCTGTAGGCGGACCGAGTTCCACGTGCTCTCGTACACCTCGATCGCACCGATGCGAGAGCTGCGCAGCTCGACGTCGCGCCAGTCGGCACCCTGCGCCGCGAGCACGGACGCCGTCACCCCGTCGAGCCGGGTCTCCCGCATGCGCGAGTCGACGATCCTGGTGTCCGAGAGATCGAGCCCGCCGAGCTCGCATTCCGAGAGGTCGATGCTCGGGATGTCGGCACCGGTCAGCGCCCGAGAGTCTTCGGCGCTCGGGGCGAAGCGAAGCGCCTCGTGCGCGCGGCGAGCGAGCAGGTCGGAGGGGTCGGCGTCCGTCAGCTCCTCGAGCAAGAGCGGGTCGATGCGAGGCGACTGCAGGGTCTTGGCACGCGGCATGGCGCGACCGTAGCACGCACCACTCCCGTCAGGATTACCGCCCGGTGCCCGCGTACACGACGGCCTCGGTGTCCGCGTCGAGCCCGAACGCCTTGTGTACGACGCGCGCCGCCTCGGCCACCGAGTCGGCGCGGGTCACGACCGAGATGCGGATCTCGCTGGTGGAGATCATCTCGATGTTGATGCCGGCCGTGTAGAGCGCCTCGAACAGCTTGGCCGAGACGCCCGCGTTCGACCGCATGCCGGCGCCGACCAGGGCGAGCTTGCCGATCTGGTCGTCGTACTGCAGCGACTGGAACCCCACGTCCGGCTGTTCGGCGCGCAGGGCCTGCAGCACCTTCTGCCCGTCACCCTTGGGCAGGGTGAACGAGATGTCGGTGAGACTCGTGGCCGCCGCAGAGACGTTCTGCACGATCATGTCGATGTTGGCGTTGGTCTTGGCGACCACCTTGAAGATGTAGGCGGCCTTGCCCGGAACATCCGGCACACCGACGACCGTGATCTTGGCCTCGCTCAGGTCGGTGGCCACGCCGGCGATGATCGGCTCTTCCACTGTGTTGCCTCTCTTCTGGAGCTTTTCCTGCAGCGCCTCGAGCTTCTCGGCGTAGTCGCCGGATGCCTCGTTGAGCACGTAGGTGCCTTCGCTGTTGTTGAACGATGAGCGCACGTGCAAGGTCACACCGTGTCGCCGCGCATATTCCACCGCGCGTATATGCAGCACCTTCGCGCCCGCCGCGGCCAGCTCGAGCATCTCCTCGCTCGTGATGTGGTCGATCTTGCGGGCCAGCGGCACGACGCGCGGGTCGGACGTGAAGACCCCGTCGACATCCGTGTAGATCTCGCAGACGGATGCGTCGAGCGCCGCCGCCAGCGCCACCGCCGTGGTGTCCGACCCCCCGCGTCCGAGCGTCGTGATGTCCCTCGACTCACGGCTGAAGCCCTGGAATCCCGCGACGATCACGATCGCACCGTCGTCGAGTGCCTCGCGGATGCGCCCGGGCGTGACGTCGACGATGCGCGCGGCACCGTGGCGGGCATCCGTGATCATGCCGGCCTGACTGCCGGTGAAGGAACGCGCGTCGTATCCCATCGACTTGATCGCCATCGCCAGCAGAGCCATCGAGATGCGCTCGCCCGCGGTGAGCAGCATGTCGAGCTCACGCGGCTCCGGAATGGGCGTCACCTCGTGGGCGAGGTCGATCAGCTCGTCCGTCGTGTCGCCCATGGCGCTGACCGCGACGACCACCTCGTTGCCGGCTTTGCGCGTCTCGACGATGCGCTTGGCCACCCGTTTGATGCTCTCGGGGTCGGCGACGGACGAGCCGCCGTACTTCTGCACGATCAAGGCCACGTAAAGACTCCTGAAGGGTGGGATGCACCAGTCGAGTGGATGCGAGGCACGCGGATGCCGGCACCTCGCGCTGGTATCCCAATTCTACGTATGCGCCGGATCGTGCTCAGCGCGTGTTACGCCTTCGTCGCGAGCTGTCACGCGAGCGCGGGTTCCGGTGCGTAGCGGGTCCTCGATCCAGCGCTTGGAGACGAACCCGACGGCCACTCCCAGCACGATCAGCATGAGCACGCCCCACCACGGCGTCGGACGCCCCGACACAAACGGGAACAGGAAGATGATCGGCCAGTGCCAGAGGTAGATCGAGTACGAGGCATCGCCGAACGACTGGATCGGCGCCCACTGCGCCAGGTATGCCGGCGACCACCTGTTGACAGGCGTGCCACCCGCGATGACCGCGACCGCTCCCGCCACCGGGAACAGCGCGTACCAGCCAGGGAAGTGGTGCTGATCCCACACGAGCAGGTACGTGCCGACGATCGCGGCGAGACCCGCCCAACCGAGCACGACCCTCGCCCGCATCGGCAGCCGGCCGAGTCCGGGCGTGAGCGCGAGCAGCCCTCCGACCGCCAGCTCCCACGCGCGTGCGTTCGGCGCGAAGTAGCCGAGGTTCACGTTGCCGTACGTGGCGATCACGCAGTCGATGAACGAGCCGATCGCGACGACCCCGAACACCCAGCGCAGCTGCGTCCGGAATCCCTGACCCTTCCGACGACTGCGCCGCACGAGCCACACCGTGAGCAGGATGAGCGCCGGCCACACCAGATAGAACTGTTCCTCGACGCCCAGCGACCAGTAGTGCAGAACGGGCGTGGGCGGCAGATCGCGCAGCACGGGGTTCGTGCTCTGCGAGTTCACCAGCTCGCTCCAGTTCTCGATGCCGAGCGCAGCCATCATCATCTCGTGGAAGAAATACGACCACTGGATGCGCGGCACGAACGTGAGCGTCATGATCACGCTGAACGCGATCACGGCGTACGCAGCGGGAAGCAACCGTCGGACGCGGCGTTCGTAGAACCGCCGGAACGAGATGCGGCCGGTGCGATCGACCTCGCGCACGAGCATCCCCGTGATCAGGAATCCGGAGACGACGAAGAAGACGTCGACACCGGCATCCCCGCCTGGAATGTAGCCCGGCCAGGTGTGATACGTGATCGTGCCGACGACGGCGAGCGCTCGCAGCGCCTGGATCTCGGGACGGATGCGCGTCACACTCTGCGCGCTCGCCCCCTGCATACCGACAGGCTGAACGCCGAAGTTCCGGCGGCGTTATGGTCTGCCTGGATGCCGCCTTCGTGCGGCGCGAGAATTCTGATGCTGCCCGAAGACTCGCGCGTTCAAGGGAGTACTTCCACGGCGCAGCGGATTCCGGGCGCCGCCGCCAGGCGTCGATCACGCGTCACCAGCGTAGAATCCGTCATTTCGGCAACGGCCACATAACTCGCGTCCGTCGACGTGAGGTTGTGGCGGAGCTCCCACACTCGCCATGCGACCGCATCCCAGGGCCAATAGACAGCGGGAAACCTCATCAGCAGACTGAACGCGTCGTTCTGCTTCTGCCTCCCGTGCGGACTTTTCGAACGGAGCTTGCGAAGCACGTTGGCGACCTCGTACGGCAGCACGCTCGGCTCGAAGAACTGTGAACCTCGGCTCGCCAGGGAAGCAACGTCCCCGCCACCGATCGCTTCCACCAACACGGATGCATCGATCACGTACCGTCTCATTCGAGCCACTTGCCCTCTACACGTTCGATGATCAGAGAATCTCGCTCTTCCCGGTCCTGATGGATCAACTCCACGATCTCATCGCCCGACAACTCCGACCTCGGGTACTTCGACATTGTCCTGCGCACTTCGTCGAACCATTCCTCGGCTGTCGGTTTCCCCGCGAGGTTCCTCAGTTCGCCCTGCAGGTACTCCTGCAGCGACTTTCCCTGCCGCTTGGCCCGGGCAGCGAGCGCGTTCCGCACATCGTCCGGGACCGACCGAATCGTGATCGTCACAGGCATGCCTCCATTCTGCGCCGAGTGCATGCGATTTGCATGCATGAGTTCGGTGCCGCTTCAAGTGAAGCTCGTGCAACGCGGTGGACTGACGAAAACGGCAAGCCGTGGAATCCTCACTCAGCCATCGACTGTGGAGGGCGCGACCGCGGTCCTCCGCTCGGCGGCATCGCCGCGCCAGGAGCGCAAGCTCGGGATGGCGGCCGCGATCACTCCTGCACCGACCACGCACGCGAGTCCGCCGCTCACCGCCGCGACGGCGCCGGAGGTCGCGGATGCCACCATGCCGGCTCGCAGATCACCGAGGCTCGGTCCGCCGGCACCGACGAGGAAGTCGAGCGAGTTCATGCGACCGCGCAGAGCATCCGGAGTCGAACGCTGCACGATAGTGCCCCGGCTCACCACTGTGCCCGTGTCGGCGGCGCCCGCGATCACGAGGCCGAGGAGCGCTAGGGGCAGCCATCCGCTCAGCCCGAACAGCGCGATGCCCGCGCCCCAGATCGCGCAGCACACCACCATCACGACGCCCTGCCTGGGCTGGCGGGTGATACGCCCGGAGAGCACGCCTGCGAGGATGCCGCCCAGCCCGATCGCGGGCAGCATGAACCCGAGCGTGATCGGCGACCCACCGAACCGCTCGGCGTTGATCACCGGGAACAGTGCGGTCGGAATGGCCAGCACTGTCGCGTTGAGGTCGGCGACGAACGCGCCGACGAGCACCGGTGTACGCACGAGGTAGCGCACGGCGCCGAGGATGCCACGCTCCGACTTGCCCGCGCCCGTGTCGCGCTGTGGCTCGCCGACGGCCTTCGGCAGGCTCACGATGCCCCAGAGAGCGGCGATGAACGTGACGCCGTCGACTGCGAGGCAAATGCCGACGCCGAGAGTGTCGACGAGGATGCCCGCCACGAACGGTCCGGCGAGCATCGCGAACTGCGACGAGAGCCGCATGAGCGCCAGCCCCGCACTGAGGCGTTCGCCGTCGAGCAGTCGCGGTGCGAACGTCTGGCTCGACGGGACCGAGATGGATGCCAGCCCCGCGCCGATCGCCATGAACGCGTACACGATCGGCACGTTCGCGACCCCGACGATCACGAGCACGGCCAGCGTCGCCGCCGACGCCATCTGTGCCAGCCGCATGGTCAGGAGGAGCGTGCGGCGGTTCATCCGGTCGGCGAGCGTGCCGCCGAGCAGGCCGCAGACCGCCAGCGGAACGGCGCGCACGACGCCGGTCAGGCCGACGAGCGCGGCGGAGTGCGACAGCTCCCACACGTAGTAGAGCAGTGCGAACGCGCTCAGCTGGCTGCCGAAGCTCGAGATGGTGGTGCCGATCCAGAACGCCCGGAATGCGGGAATCTCCCGGAGCGGACGGATGTCGACGAGGTGCTCCCGCAGGCGCCGTCGCGCCTCACCCATCGATCGCGCCCAGGTGCCGGAGCACTCGATCGGCGAACGACTCGCGGTCGAGCGCGGCATCCATGCCGGCCGCGATCTCGTCGAGGTCGACGCCCGCTTCCGTCGCCACCTCGCGCACCGCCGCCTCCGTCGCGTACCACTCCCGCCAGAACACCGCGGCAACCTCCTTGCCGCGCGCGGTGAGCGAGATGACGCGACTGCGGGCATCCGCTCCGGGTTCCGACTCGACCAGGCCCGCCTTGCGCATCGCCGAGACGGACTGGCTCATGGCGGAGTGCGTCACGCCGCACCGCTCAGCGAGGTCACGGATGCTCATGTCCCGGTCGTCGAGGAACATCACGGCCATGCTGAATCGAGGTCGCACCCCCTCGATGCCCATACGTTCGTAGGCCTCGGCGATCCCGTCGTCCATGCGCTGTCTGACCGTCTTCAGCGGACGCATGGTGCTCGGCAGCTCACTGACGCGCTTCGGCCGTGGCTCCGGATCGTTGGAAGTTGTCACAGCGCTAATATAACAGCCCTGTTAGATCACGCGGAAGTCGAGCGCAATCGCAGATTGCATGCCTCGTCGCCCTCCGGCGTGAGAAACCTCGCGTTCTCCACAATTCCGTAATGCATGCATCGCATGCACTCCGGTGAGTGCTGGAGTAGCGTTGAGGGGGTGGAGATCCTGACCGTAAGAAACCTGGATCCGACCGTGAAGGCCAAGCTCAAGGAGCGAGCGGCGAAGCACGGGCGGTCGATGGAGTCCGAGGCGCGCGCCATTCTCGCCGCCGCAGTGGACGAGCCCGAGCCTCTGGCGCTGGTGGACAGCATCCGCCGACACTTCGGCGACGATCCGCTCACCCTGGCGCCTCGCGAACAGGCCGACGAGACTCAGCGCTCGGTGGAGTTCGGCTCATGATCGTCATCGACACCAACGTGTTCTCTGCGCTCATGGCCGGAGATCACGGCATTGACGACTGGCTCGCCACCGTCGCTCCTGCGGACATTTACACGACGACCGTCACGCGAGCGGAAGTGCGCTTCGGCATCGCGCGGCTGGCGGAGAGCCGGCGGCGACGAAGCCTCTCCGAACGGGCGGATGCGCTCTTCGACGAGATCCGTGAGCGCACTTTGCCGTTCGATGAGCGTGCAGCGGATGCATACGGCGAACTCGTCGCTGCACGCATATCGGCGGGCCGCCCCATAGGCGTGCTCGACGGGCAGATCGCCGCGATCTCACGCACGCATCGTGCCACGGTTGCAACGCGGAACGTTCCGGACTTCGAGGGCTGTGGGTGCCCCGTCGTGAATCCGTACGAGTGACCGCTCCCGCACTCACGCCGGCAGACGGATGCCTGCGAGCCGCTCCCCCGAGTACGCGTCGATCCCGAGCACCCGGCTCCCGTCCACCCGGAAGGCCATCAGCGACACCGGCCGCCCCTCCACCGTCACCAGCACGCCAGGCAGCCCGTCGATGAGCACGGGCTCGAGCACGGCGCGCGGGTTGGCGAACATCATGGCGCGCGACGCGATCTGAGCGCCACCGCGCACGATGAGCGTCGCTGAGACGCCGTCCTCGACCCGCAGCGTGGCATCCGGGGCGAGAACGGCGACCAGGCGGTCGAAGTCGCCCTGGCGGGCCGCCGCGAAGAACGCGTCGACCAGGCGGTGCCCGCGCGAGCCGTTGGAGGCATCCAGAGTGCCGTCATCCGCGCGCACCCTTCGCCTGGCTCGGCTGGCCAACTGGCGCACGGCCTCCGGCGAGCGCTCCAGCAGCTCACCGATCTGCTCGAACGGCACGTCGAACGTGTCGTGCAGCACGAATGCGACGCGCTCGGCGGGGCTCAGTCGGTCGAGCACGAGCAGAAGCGCCGTCTCCACCGCGTCCGACAGCTGTGCGGATGCCTCGGGGTCGCCCGCCGCCCGCACCGGCTCCACGACAGGGTCGGGCAGCGTCTCCTCGTACTCGGTCTCCTCGCGGGTCGCGCGCGACCGGAGGATGTTCAGGCACACGCGGGACGCGGCGGTGGTGAGCCATCCGCCCAGGTTGTCGATGTCGTCGCCGCCCGTGCGGGAGAGCCGGAGCCACGTCTCCTGCACAGCGTCGTCGGCTTCGGCGTCCGAACCGAGCATGCGGTAGGCGAGGTGATGCAGGCGTGCGCGGTGCCTCTCGAATTGCGCGGCCAAGAAATCCTGGTCGGTCATGTCACGTTTCCTTCCGGTCGCGGGTCAATCATGTCGTCCCCGTTATGACCGCCGAAATCGCGGCGGCGTGACATCCGATGAATAAGGAGAACACCATGACCGACACGCAGCAGAACCCGGTCGACGCCGACACCATCGTGCAGGTACGTGCCCGCATGCCTCACCCCGCGTTTCTTCTCGAGGGCGGTATGGATGCGCTGGCAGCCATGAACAAGGTGGCGGCATCCACGGACATCCCGGAGATGATCCTGCATCTGGTGACCCTGCGGGCGAGCCAGATCAACGGATGCTCGTGGTGCACCGTCGAGCACACCCGCGAGCTGCGCGAGGTGGACGGCACCTCCGAGGAGCGCATCGCCGCCGTCGCGTCCTGGCGTGAGGCGCCGTACTTCACCGCCCGGGAGCGCGCCGCCCTGGCCTTCACGGAGGCCGTGACGCGGGTAGCCGACAAGACGGATGCCGTGCCCGACGAGCTCTGGAACGAGGTCTCCGCCGTGTTCAGCAAGCGCGAGATCGCCGCACTGCTGTTCTCGATCTGCACGATCAACGCGTGGAACCGCATCAACGCGGCCATCCACCAGCCCGCCGGCAAGCGGTGACGGATGCCCGTGGCGGCGCGCATGCTGGAGACATGACCGAGGAGAAGCCCCGCCCCGCCGCTCAGCGCGCGTTCGAGCCGGTCGCCCGCTCGCTCGCTGGGCGGCGCTGGTTCCCGCTCTGGGCCGTCGTGCATCATCGTGGACGCCGAAGCGGCGCCGACTATGCCACACCGGTCGCGGTCGTCCCCACAGCCGACAAGTCGCTGATCCTCATCGGCCTGCCCTGGGGCACCACGACGAACTGGGCCAGGAACGTGGTCGCCGCCGACGGCGCGACGATCACCTGGAAGGGACGCGACCAGAGCACCACCGCGCCGCGCATCGTCGACGCGGCGGAGGCATCCGCCCTGGCGAAGCCGCTGTTCCGCTTCGTGCTGCGACGGATGCCCGGCGCCATCGTGCTGCGTCGCGACGCCGCCTGAGTCACGGGTCGCGCTTACGCGGGGAGCCGCACGACCAGGTCGGCACGATCGCGACAGGCCGTGATGCGGCGCGCGTTCGGTTCGTCGACGCGCTCGACCCAGGCGCGGGCATCCGCCGGGCTCTTGCCGAACTGCTCGTGCCGTGCGATCAGTCGCGGCACCCGCACGTCGTTCGGCGCCTCGACGAACCACGCCTCGCCGAGCAACGAGCGGATGCTCCGCCACGGCTCCTCCGCGTCGAGCAGGTAGTTGCCCTCCACGATCACGACGCGCGCCGAGGGCTCGATCGGGATGCTCCCGGCGATGGGCTGCTCGAGGTCACGCTCGAACGCGGGTGCGTACACCGTGTGGTCGCGCTCATCGCGGACACGACGCAGCATGGCCAGCACACCATGGCCGTCGAACGTGTCGATGGCGCCCTTGCGGTCGAGACGGCCGAGCCGCGTGAGAGCCGCGTCGGCGAGGTGGAAGCCGTCCATCGGGAGTACGGCCACCTCGTGTCCGCGGCCGCGCTGGGCGGCGTCCTTGGCGAGCTCGGCCGCGAGGGTCGACTTGCCTGCGCCCGGCGCGCCGACGATGCCCAGAATGACGCGGCCCGCGGATGCCTGCGCCTCGGCGAGCGCGAGCATCCGGTCGACGAGGCCGTCGAGCCTCGGTGCGCTCGGCTCGGTCATGCATCCGATCATGCCGTAGCCGGCCTCCGGCTTGGCGCCGTTACGCGACGGGCAACAGCTCGTCGCGCTCGATCTTCGACTCGTCCAGTTCAATGCCGAAGCCCGCCTCGGTCGGCAGCGTGAACGCGCCGGAGACCGGAGCAGGAGCATCCGCTTCGAAATGGTGGCGGAACGGCATGTGCCGCAGCAGGTACTCCGCCTTCGGGCAGACCTCGGGAGACTGCGCGGCGATCACGTGCAGCGCCGCGTGGATGCCATGCCCGTGCGGGATCAGCGCGACGCCGAACGTCTCGGCAAGGGCGGCCATCCTGGTGAGTTCCGTCACGCCGCCGCACCACTCCGGATCTGCCTGCAGCACCTGAATCGAGCCGTCCCGCATGAGGTCGAGCGCCTCCTGCCGGTCGTACACGTGCTCACCGGTCGCAAGCGGGATGCGCGTCGAGCGCCGCAGGTCGGCGAACGCCGCGTGCCGGTTCGGCAACAGAGGCTCCTCGAGCCAGTCCGGCCGGTACTGCTCCGCGCCTTGTGCCCAGGCGCGGGCGAACGGCAGATCCCAGCCGTGATACGCGTCGAACATGATCGGTTCGTCGTCGCCGACTGCCTCGCGCACCTGCCGCACGAGATCGACGTTCGCCGCCAGCCCTGCCGGTCCGCTCGCCGGCCCGTGCTCGAAGAACCACTTCTGACCGGCATACCCCTCGGTCTGCACCGCCTTTGCCGCAGTTGCGATCGACTCCGGATCGAGCGGGGTGGCGAGCATGCTCGCATACGCCGGAATGCTGTGCCGCGACCCTCCCCCGAGCAGCTGCCAGACCGGAGCATCGAAAACGCGGCCCCGCAGATCCCACAGCGCGTTGTCGATGGCCGAGATCGCCGCCTTGTGCAGACCGTGCCTGCTGTGCCGGTCGACACGTTCCAGCTGGTCCCAGATGGTGGCGGATGCCAGCGCGTCCTGCCCGATCAGCAGCTCGCGGTAGACGTCGAGCACGACCTTTCCGGGAAGCTCATCGATCGGCCCGTAGAAGCCGTACGCGTCGCCATCCGCGACGATGCGCAAGTAGTATCGCGAGATCGTGCGCGGCTCGTGAGTGTCAGCGGCGGGCACACGAAGGGGCTCGCGGACATCCTCGTACAGGTCGATGGCCTGCACCTGCCGCTGCCGGTCGCCCTCGGGATACGCACCCTCCGAGTACCGCGGATTCGGCCCGGTGATCCTGTGCACCTCGAGGTCGACGATCCGCAGGGTACGCATGTTGCCTCCTCGGCACGGAAAGGGATTGCTCCGAGGCTATGGCGTTGGGCCCGGGAGCGTGGCACCGCCCGCGAGCAACGCCACCGCGGCACGATCCGGCTCCGGCCAGTCGACCTCGTGCAACTCGTCGCGGCGGAACCACTGGATGCCGTCGTGATCCGTGCTCGCGGAGGGTGCGGCATCCGTCAGCGTCGCCCAGTAGCAGCTGAGCTTGACGATCCGTCCGTTCATCGGCGTTGCGCCTCGGTGCAGCAGGGCCCCGACGCGGATGCCCACCCCGAGTTCCTCGCGGATCTCCCGCACCAGCGCATCCTGTGGGGACTCCCCCGCCTCGACCTTGCCGCCCGGGAACTCCCACAACCCGCCCGCCTCGCGCTCCGCATTGCGGCGGCACGCGAGTACGAGGTCGCCGCGCGTGATCACAGCGGCGACGACGGGGATGACGGTGGTCACTCGTCCAGTGTGGCGGAGCGTGACATGCTGGCCAACGTGCTGACCATCGACCCGTCACTGTCCGAACCGCTCTGGGAGCAGTTGCGCGACCAGCTGATCGCGCAGATCAACTCGGGTGAGCTATTGCCCGGCGACAAGCTTCCATCCGTGCGTCAGCTCGCCAGCGACCTCGAGCTGGCGCCGAACACCGTGGCCCGCGTGTACAAGGAGCTCGAGGCGTCCGGATACCTGCAGACGCAAGGCCGAAACGGCACCACGATCGCCGAAGATCTCGCCGGGAACGAGACGCACCGAAAGGCAGCAGAGCTGACGAGCGACTACCTGGAGACCATGGCCTCGCTCGGCTTCAACCTCGAGCGAACGATTGCGTACCTGCAGCGGAACGCCGGACGCCCTGGCGTTGGAGACACCGCCTCAAGCCGTGGCTGATCGTTGTGCGTCTGACGGTGCCAAACGCCGCGAGCGATAGCCCGTATTTGCGCCAGCGAACCTTCCATAACCAATGCCGAATTCAATCGATATGACGCCCAGCTTGCCGGGCATCGCAGGGGCAACTCGAGTGCGCTAAAGACGTTCTACGGCCCAGATCGTTCACGACATCACGCTCCGCTGAACTGCTCGTAGCGCAACGCGAGTCGCTGCTCATCCGGCCAGTCGACCTTTCGACGCGGAATACTCAGCGTGCGTCCGTGCATATCCTGAAGCCCGTGCCGCAACATCGGGCCGTCGACCTCGTCGAGAAGGTCACGGTCGATGCGCACTTCGTAGTCGGGCGTGATTCCGAGCAGATTGCGGTCGTATGCGGCGTGATGGATCTTGCACAGAGCAAGACCGTTCGGAACGATCGCTAACCCGACGTCTTCGCTATCTCCAATAATGTGCGCCGCATCGAGTAGCTCTGCATGCTTCAGTGAGCAGACTGCGCAAGTCCCTTCGTAGGCATGCATCACCCGCGCACGGAAGAGTGGCTGATGCAGACGCGCTCGGGCGATTTTCTCAGAGTAGCGGCGAGCGTCTCCCGTCATTTCCAGCGGGTCGCCGAAGAACCGGAAAATCTCGTCGACCGCGAGCATGACGCAACGCTGTTCGGGCAAGTTCTCGACAATGTAGACCGGGTAATGTGCGACGAAGACGCCCGCTCGGATTCCCTGCAGGTAGACAATCGGGTCCCGCTGTTGGAATGCGACGACTAGTTTCTTGTTGTCGCCGCCGTCCTGTGCCCGGTACGCGTACCGGATGATTCCGCCGTCCAACACCTCGTCGTCGTACGGATGACTCTTCGAGCTCGTCATGACTGTGAGGGTCGAGTGGAAGTCGGCGGGATTGCGGATTCCGCGACCAGTGTCGAGCAGAGGTATTCGCTCGCCTTCGAATCGATAGGCCTCAAGCTCCGCACGCGTCAGTTCCCACTTTCCGGACGCGAGCTGTTCGTCGAGCCAACGGAATATGTCCTGCCTGATCGCCGCTTGCTCGGATCGGCTCCGCATCCGCGCCATCTTCAGTTCCTCTTCGCCGGTGTATTCGACTCCAATGATGGTGCACGTCGGGGTATCGGCTAACTCATGTCGAATAGTCGGTCGCAGATCTCGGATCCGGCGGAGGGTCAAGCGTGACGACGAATCCCCCGTGCTCAAGCGGGCCTAATGTCTCCCATCACGACGCGCTCCGGTGTCCGATCAACGTCCTCGTCGCCTAGCTGTGGCAGCGCCAAGGAGTCGCCGCCCCTTCACGGCCGAGACTGGATGGACAGTCCAACAAGCGACCGATGCAGCCCCTCGACCAGCCGCCGGTAGGTCTCATCCAACGACTCGGGGAGGCCGAACCCGCCCGCCTGCTCGAGCGCCACGAAACCATGCATGATCACCCGCAGCGCGCGCACGGCGTGCACCAGATCTTCCTCGCCGAGGTCATAGCCGGCCAGCACCTGTCGCATCACGGTCATTCCAGCGACCGCTGCTGCCTCGTGCCGCACGTCGCCCGGTTCAGGCGCCTGCAGTACCAGATTCACCAGTCCCGGGTGCTCGCGCGCGTAGTCGCGATATGCCTGAGCAGCGGCGAGCAATGCATCCTCGCGGGACTTGCCGACCGCGGCAGCGCTCATCCGTTCGCCGAGTTGCTTCAGCCCGAACAAGGTCAATTCGCGTCGCAGGCCGTTGAGCCCGTCGACGTGTTTGTACAGCGCTGGAGCGGATGTTCCCAGCCGCGAGCCCAGCGCCGCGAACGTCACCTGTTCCAGTCCTGCCTCGTCGGCGAGCGCAGCGGCTTCGGCAACAACACGGGCGGGCGTGAGTCCTTGGCGCGGCATGGTCTCAGTGCGCCCTCCGGCCGAGCACGATACCAAAGCCGGTCACCCACACCAGCAGCAGCGGGAGGGATGCGTACGCGGCATCGGCGAGCGCCGGCACGGTCAGCAGATACCCGAGTCCGGAGACCACGATCGTCACCGCCAGCAGCACGCTGACTACGAGCAGCCACAGCTGCCGGCGCTGCGAGCGCAGATAGATGAACGCACCCACGCTCATCACGCCGAACAGCAGCATCTTGACCCCGTCGAGGCGGGTCACCGCATCCGACAGAGCGCCGCTGGATGCCACGTTCTGGGCCGGCACCGCAACGGCGACCAGCAGAACCCCGAGTACGAATTGCACGAACGAGACGATGCAGCCGACCAGCGCCGCGCCCCACGCGACGGCTGCGGTACGGGGGTGCCCGTACGTCCGCATCCGGTGGGCGAGAGCGCCGACCACGATCAGTAGAGCGACCGGCGGCAGGCCCTCGGTAAAGAGATACTGCAGCACACCGGCGAACGCCTGACCTCTATACGCAGCGATGACCTGCACACCGCTGGACGTGACATCCGTGGTCGCACTGACCACGACGAGGCCGATGATCCACGCCACGCTGAAGCTGATTCCGGCAAGCGCCGGGCGAGTCAGCAACCAACCCTTCGTTCTCAATCCCCGCCGAGCCGAAGACGCCGACCTCGATGCGAGTACCCCTGGTGCCGACATGAGATACCTCCTTTGTTATTGTGCATAACTCTATAGTTATATATCTTAACTTGTCAATAGGCCCCGGCTACGAATGCCTGCGACGAGCGCTCGCACCTCGCATCCCGCGTGGGACCTCACGGGTAGCGTGGGCTTCGTAGTCGTTCTCCCTCCGGAGGGCGACGCGCACCGGATCCAGCGACGGACCGGCGGGAGGGCGACACCGTGACGACAGCGAATTCCGTCGGCAAGCGGGCCAGGCGCATCGCGGCGCGCGAGGCACGGACCACGGATGTCCGACATCCGGAGCATTCGCAGCCGCACGCCGGTGAACACCCGGCTCCGCACCCACCGCCCAGCCGTCTCGGCACCTCGACGCTCACCGCGATCACCACCGCGGACGCCATCGACGAGCTAGTACGTGCGCTCTACGACGAGCACCGCACGCAGCCCTGGGTCGTGGTGACGACGCCGTTCGAGCAGGACGATCCACGCCACGACGTCGATGCCCTCGTCGCGCAGGTCGGAACCGTCGCGCGGGTCTTCACGGTCGAGACCGGCACGTTGACCCACCGCCTCAGCGACCTGCTGCCGCCCAGGCTCGGCGTCTTCGGCGGCGCCGGCCGCTCCTTCCCCGTCGGGTTCTCGCCCGCCACAACGACCGCGGAGAGCATCCTCCACTTCCCCTCGACCGCCGTACGCAAGGGATCCGAGCGACTCAGCCCCGATCCGCACGCGACCGACCGCCTGGCCGCAGACGCCCTCGCCCACGCGTACGCCGCAGGGCTCTTCGTCGAGGCACACGCCGACGAGACCGTTCGCGCCCGTGGAACAGTCACTGGCGTGACCGGATCCCGCGCCATCGTTGCGCTCGACAGCGGCGAGTTGGCTGCGATCGCCGAGGAGCTCACGTATCCGCCGATCCCTCTGAGTTGGGTGGTCGTGCCCGGGCAGCGCGTGACAGGCATCCTCGATCGCGGCTCGCACCGACTCGGCGTCGAACTGCCGACACCCGGCGTCGCCGAACTCGCCTCGCGTTTCCCGCACCACGGCGTGACACTCGTGCTCGTGGTCGAGACGGATGCCGACAGCGCTACCCTCGCGCTGCATCCGCGCCTGCGCCACGGCGTCACCACTTGGGACATCTCGCACAACCCGATGGACCGCGCCGACGGGCTGCTGTCGCCCGGAGACGTCGTGCCGGCGCGGATACAGCACCTCTCCGACGGCACGCTGCACCTCTCGCTCTGGGACGTGGACGACGACGATCCCATCGTGCCGCCGCTCTCCCTGACCGACAGCGGACCATCGTGGCTCGAGGAGGGCCGGCCGCTTCCGACGGCCGGTGATCGAGCCGCGCAGGATGCCGGCGCGCACGTACCGCTGGAAGCTTCCGCGCCCGATGCCATCAGTGGCGACACCGTTGCGTCCGGCCAGCTGGATGCCCAGCCCGCCGAGGTCGTCACCGCCGCCGATGGCAACGATGCAGGCCAGGCACCTACCGCGATCCACGCCGTTCCCGGTCCTGGTCCGCACACGGCCGCCGCTGTCACCCACCCGGCGCGACCGTTGCAGTCCGGGAAAGCGCTCGTGCAGTCACTGACCCAGGCGGTCGCCGCACGGGATGCGAAGATCCGCGACCTCGAGCGACAACTTCGATCTGCCGGCACACCCAGCGCAGAGACCAAGCGGCTGCGCGGTGACCTCCAGCGGCTCGAGCTCACCAAGGACGAACTCGCCGCCAAGCTCAGCACCGCCGAGACAGCCAGGGTCCGCCTCGCCGAGCAGCTGCGCGCCGCGCAGAAGCACCTGCGCGGTGCGCGACGGTCCGCATCGTCGGGGGATGCGCCAAGCCGGACATCTCGCCGGGGACGTTGGCCCGACGACGAGTCGTGGCTGCGGCACGAGGTGCTTTCCGCGTGGGTCGAGCGGGTGCCGGCATCCGACAAACGAGCCCGTCCCATTCCCGGTTTCGGACTATGGACGTTCGGCCCCGAGTTCGCGGCGTCGCTCGACAAGATCGACGACAGGCAGTTCGACAAAGTGCTCCGTCGCATCGTCGACATCGTCACGGCCCCGGCGGGAGCTACGCACTCGTGGAACGAGCACGCGCTGCGCAACGGTGCGGGCGGCGACGACGCGCCCGTGGTGCGACCGGACGGGGCGCGTTGCATGCGTGTCGAGGTCGAGCGGAACACGCCATCCGCACGACGGCTGCACTACTGGCGGATGCCCGACGGCGGGCTCGAGTTCAGCCGTGTGGTGCTGCACGACGACATGACACCGTAGTCGAGCAGAACCGTGTGAGTCGCGCCATGCAACGCCATCACGTGAGGAGCAGCGTTTTGCGGTCCGTTGGATACGACGAGGATGCTCGCACTCTCGAGCTCGAGTTCGCCAGCGGCTCGATCTACCGCTACTTCGAGGTTCCGCCGGATGTCTACGACGGGCTGGTGACAGCCGAAAGCCATGGCGAATACTTCAGCCATCACATTCGTGACGAGTACCCCTACGAACGCGAATAGCCGCTTAATGCAAGAAGGGCCGCTCACGAATGAGCGGCCCTCTTACAAAGGTGTCCGGCGGTGTCCTACTCTCCCACAGGGTCGCCCCTGCAGTACCATCGGCGCTGGGAGTCTTAGCTTCCGGGTTCGGAATGTGTCCGGGCGTTTCCCTCTCGCTATGGCCGCCGTAACTCTATGGATTTACGATC
>NZ_JBQCIE010000082.1:0-4765 GCF_051954055.1 Humibacter sp.
GAGTCGAGCTTCTTCAGATTGGCGCCCGCACCCCAGAACCAGGGCAGGAACTGGAAGGAGCCCTCCTCGGTGCCGATCGCCGAGAACGTGATGCCCTTGTGTCCTGACGCCACGACCTTCTGCAGCGCAGCGGTCAGCGTGTCCCAGTCCGTGACGCTGCTGATGTCGACGCCGGCGGCCTGAAGCACCTTCGGGTTGTAGTAGAGCGCGAGCGTGTTGGCGCCGATCGGCACGCCGTAGGTCTTGCCGTCGATCACGCCGGCGCCGAGGATGTTCTGCGCGATGCCGCTCGTCGACAGACCGTTGTCGGTGGTCGTGGTGAGGATGCCGGCATCCGCGAGCGTCGAGACCACCGGGTTGTCGACGAGAAGCACGTCGGGCGAGTTCTTCTGCTGCCCCGCCAGAAGAGCCTTGTTCGTCAGGTCGCTGGTGTCATACGCGGTGCGCTTGATCTTCACGCCAGCGTCGCTGCCGCACTTGTCGATGACCTTCGCCCAGTCCGACGAGGCGTTGTACTGCGGGTACGGGTCCCAGAACGTGTACGTTCCGCCTGCCGAGCTGCTGGATCCTGAACCGGAGCTGCTGCATCCGGCGAGCGCGCCGGCGGTGATTCCGGCCGCGACGACGGCCGCCGCGATGGCACGGACCTTTCGGGTCTTGTCCACGGTATTTCCTCTCTGAAATGTGATCTGTGGTGAGCGGCGTTTGATCCGTGCGCGCGCCATCGTGACCGTCAGACAGCTCGAGTGCTGCCTCGGTCGGTGATCTCCGGTGCGACTAGTTCGAGAACGTGGTCACCGGAGAAGTCGGGGTCCTGAAGTCGTTCGATCAGGGTCTGGACCGCCGCACGGCCCAGCTTGTCGGGCGACGACTCCACCGCCGTGTACGGCAGGGAGAACAGTCGGCCGAAGTCTTCGGAGTAGATGCCGACGACGGAGAGGTCCTCGGGCACCCGAATGCCGCGCGTGTGCAAGACCGAGGGGAGCGCGGCGATCATCGCGTCGTTGTGCACGATGAACGCGGTGGCCTCGGGTCGTTCGTCGAGGATGCTGTTGATCTGCTCGTTCACGCCCGGCTGCTGCGTCTCCCCCGGGTAGGAGAACACGCGGATGCCGTGCCGGGATGCGCGCTCGAGTGCCGCATCGCGGAAGCGCCAGGCATACGCGCCGCCGCGCTCGTACACGTGCTCGTTCGGCGTGATCATCACGACCTCGCGGTGCCCTAGTGCAGCGAGATGGTCGACGAGCACCCTGCCCGATTCTGCGAAGTCCAGGTCGTAGACGTCGAAGCCCTCCGGGGTACGCGGAAGCCCGACCATGGCACCGGGCTGGCGGATCTTGCGCAGCACCGGGAGCCTGTCGTCGTCGTGCGCGACGTTGAGCAGCATGACGCCGTCGATCATGTTCGACGACGCGATGCGCTGGAGGGCGTGAGCGCCGTCGGATTCGGTGACCATCAGGATGTCGTAGCCGGCGGCGCGCGCAGCATCCGAGATCGGCAGAACGTACTGCAGCATGGCCGGCGAGAACTCGTCGGGGAGGAACTGCACGAAGAGGCCGAGCACGTGCGTCTGCGAGGACGCGAGCGCCCGTGCACCCGCGTTGGGGGCGAAGCCGAGCTCGGCGATCGCCTGCTCGATCCGGTCGCGCGTCTCCTGCGCGATCGGTCGCTTTCCGGAGATCGCGTACGACACGGTGCTGGCCGAAACGCCCGCATGGCGGGCGACGTCTGCCATCGTGGTCATCGTTTCTCCTCGTCGTCGAAGCGCGTCGATGCGAGTGTAAGCACGTCGATGGTTCGACGCAACTCATCGCCCGAATCGCCTTGATTTCAGGGAAATTTGCGGCTTCGGGTCGCCTATCGAAATCTCTCGTCGAATCATCGATGCGCTTGCGTCAACCCTTGACGTGCACGACGAGCACGGGTTACCTTCATGCTCGGCGCTGCACGGAATGCCGATCGCGAAGACGACGAGGTCTGTCGGAACTGTCGGCATGGCGAAGTCCCGTGAGGGGTGCATTGGCGCTCCCTCACGCATCCACGAACGGCCGCCGTGTTGGCGTCGGCCGTTTCTCTCCAGAGCAGGAGCAGGAAATGATTCGCACTACTCTTGGGCGCGGCATAGCCGCCGCTGGCGCGGCGGCCGCACTCGTCACCGCCGCGCTCGTGACGGCGCCCTCCGCGTCCGCTGATCCCACGTCGGCGAGCACGCTCGTGGTCAGCGCCGATCAGACGTTGCGACCGGTCACCCATGTGGCGTCCGGTTCGCTGTACGGGCTGGCGACCGCGACGACGCCGGCGGACTCACTGGTCGAGCCGCTGCATCCGAACACCTTCGTGCAGATGGCTCCGGGTGGATCGCAGCTGCCCAACGGCGAGCCCTCCCCCGCCGGCGACGCGCTGAAGGTGGCGCCCGAGGCCGCGAAAGCCGGCGCCAAGGTCGTCGTGCGCATGTCGGACTGGTATCCGAACTTCCCATACCGATGGGTGAGCTGGCCGGACTGGCTGAACGCGGTCGACACGCAGGTGAAGGCGGTGCAGGCATCCGGAGCCACGAACATCTCCGCGCTGGCGCCGTGGAACGAACCGGACTGGACGTGGAACGCCGCTGCGGCCGGGTCGTTCAACGACTTCTGGACGCGCACGGTACGAGAGATCAAGTCGCTCGACCCGACGATCCCGATCCAGGGACCGAGCTACTCGGACAACATCTCCGGAATGAAGAGCTTCCTCGAGAACGCGGTCGCCACCGACACGGTGCCGGACATCATCGCGTGGCACGAGTTGGAGAGCTCCAGCAAGATCGCCGGCGACATCCAGACCGTCACCTCGATCGAGAAGAGCCTCGGCATCACGCCCCGGCCGATCGCCATCGAGGAGTACGCCACCCCGTCCGAGGTCGGCGTGCCCGGCGCGCTCGTCGGGTACATCGCGAAGTTCGAACGCTACGGGGTCGACAACGCGGAGCTCGCGTTCTGGAACCACTACGGCACGCTCGGCGACCTCCTCACCGACACCGGCGGCTCGCCGAACGGCGCCTATTGGCTCTACACGTGGTACGGGGCGATGACGGGGAACATGGTCGTCACGACACCGCCGGCGAACAGCGGTCTGGATGGTGCGGCATCCGTTTCATCAGACAAGAAGAGCCTCGACGTCATCTTCGGCGGCGGGTCGGGATCGACGGCCGTGAAGGTGACCGGGCTGAACGCGCTGCACCTGGGCCGGAACGTCGACGTGAAGCTCGAGTACACCCCGTCGAAGGGGCGCACCACCTCGGTGGCGGGACCGATCGCGATCTCCGACACCACGTATCGCGTGGCCGATGACGGCTCGATCACGGTGCCGGTCGCGATGAACGCCAGCTACGGATATCACCTGGTGATCTCGAAGTCGACGAAGGCGACGGGCATCTCCGGCACCTACGGCGTGACCAATGCGAATAGTTCGCTCGCGCTCGCGCCGTCCTCCGGGTCGGATGCCGTCGTGCAGGCGAATGCCGACGAGTCCAGCTCGCAGCACTGGACGATCGGACCCGCCTCGAACGGCCTCTACACGATCACCAACCAGGCCAGCGGGCTGCGGCTCGGTGTCGCGGGCACGGACTCCGGGTCCGCTGCGGTGCTGCAGAAGCCGTCGGCGGCATCCGGCCAGCTCTGGCAGTTGATCCCCGACGATGCGGGACACGACAAGATCGCCAACTACGACAGCGGCCTCGTGCTCGGCGTCGCTGGGCGCAGCACGAGCTCGGGCGCCGCGGTGATCCAGTGGGCGGATGGCCGGCTCACATCCGCATGCTCGGCAACGGGACCTCGCACCCCGGGCAGGATCGGCGGCGCGGTCACCCTGTGCGGCAACGGCGAGTACGTCAGCATGCCGAACGGCATCCTGAGCGGGCTCACGGGGGACTACACGATCTCGGCGTGGGTGAATCCCTCAGCGGACACGCAGTGGTCGCGCGTCTTCGACATCGGAACAGGAACGACGGACTACGCCTTCCTCACCGTGAACGCCGGGGCCGCGCCTCGATTCGCCATCACCACCAGGGGTGCCGGCGGCGAGCAGGTGATCAACGGCACATCGGCGCTGCCGTTGAACACGTGGTCGCTGCTCACGGTGACGGTTTCGGGCACGACAGGAACGCTGTACGTGAACGGCACACCGGTCGGAACGAACACCTCCATGACGGTGCACCCGAGCCAACTCGGTGCCACGACGCAGGACTGGATCGGCCGTTCCGAATACAACGACCCCTACCTGAACGCGAGTGTGGATGACTTCAACATCTACGACCGAGCGCTCACATCATCCGACGTGGCAGCGCTCGCCGGCGGGCAGGCCGGCGCAGGCGATGTCGCGCACTACGCGTTCGACGAGACGGGTGGTGCCACCGCAGACGATTCCTCGGGCAATGGCCGTAACGCCACGATCGTGTCGAACCCGGTGTCGACCGGTTCGAACGTGCAGTCGCCCGACCAGCTCTGGACCCTGACGAGGATCTCGGAGTAGCTCGCCGATCACGAGGAGCGGGTCGAGGAACGTCCCCGGCGCTCGGCCCGCTCCTCTGGGTGTGCGCTTGCTAACTGAGCGAAGCGTTCGCCCTTAACCGGCGCATGCTGAGAGCACAGACTCCGGTTGTCGTGAAGCCCTCGGCTGGCATCGTCCCCTTTGCCTCTTCCGGACCCACCCGAAGAAGCAGGTCATGGGCTACCTCATCTATCAGGGCCAGCAGATCGAGTTCGAGGATCGCATCCTCGCGCATCTC
>NZ_JBQCIE010000083.1:0-2534 GCF_051954055.1 Humibacter sp.
GCTCGCCGACCTGCACGTCGATCTCTCCAAGAACCTGGTGACCGACGACATCCTCGCCTCGCTCGTGCGCCTGGCCGAGCAGGTCGGCGTCGCCGATCGCTTCGCGCAGATGCTCGCCGGGGTGCACATCAACACCACAGAGGATCGCGCCGTGCTGCACACGGCGCTGCGCCGTCCGGCGGAGGCCTCGCCCGAGCTGGTCGTCGACGGCCAGCACGTCGACCACGATGTGCACGAGGTGCTCGACCGCATCGCCGCGTTCGCCGACCGGGTGCGGTCCGGACAGTTCACCGGCGTCACCGGCAAGAAGGTCGCCACGGTCGTCAACATCGGGATCGGCGGGTCCGACCTCGGCCCGGTCATGGTCTACGAGGCGCTGAAGCCGTATGCGGATGCCGGCATCGAGGCGCGCTTCATCTCCAACATCGACCCCACAGACCTGGCACAGAAGACGTCGGGTCTCGACCCGGAGACGACGCTCTTCATCGTCGCGTCCAAGACGTTCACCACGCTCGAGACGTTGACCAATGCGCGACTCGCGCGCGACTGGCTGTGGGAGGGGCTGCAGGCATCCGGTGCCATCGGCGACGACGAGCAGAGCAGAAAGGATGCCGTCGCGCACCACTTCATCGCCGTCTCGACCGCGCTCGACAAGGTCGCCGAGTTCGGCATCGACACCGACAACGCGTTCGGCTTCTGGGACTGGGTCGGTGGCCGGTACTCGGTCGACTCCGCGATCGGCACGTCGCTGGCGATAGTGCTCGGACCGCAGAACTTCACCGATTTCCTGGCCGGATTCCACGCGGTCGACGAGCACGTCGCATCCACTCCGCTCGAGCGGAACGTTCCGGTACTCATGGGGCTGCTGAACGTCTGGTACTCGAACCTGCTCGGCGCGCAGTCGCACGCCGTGTTGCCGTACTCGCAGTTGCTGCACCGCTTCCCTGCCTACCTGCAGCAGCTCACCATGGAGTCGAACGGCAAGTCGGTTCGGTGGGACGGTTCCCCGGTCACGACCACGACCGGTGAGATCTTCTGGGGCGAGCCGGGCACGAACGGGCAGCACGCGTTCTACCAGCTGATCCACCAGGGCACGCGCCTCATCCCGGCGGACTTCATCGCGTTCGCCGAGCCGGCGTATCCGCTCAAGGACGGCGACCGTGACGTGCACGGGCTGTTCGTGGCGAACTTCCTGGCGCAGACGAAGGCGCTCGCGTTCGGCAAGACCGCCGAGGAGGTCGAGACGGAGGGCACCACCGGGGCGCTCGTCGCCGCGCGCACGTTCCCGGGGAACCGGCCGACGACATCCATCATGGGCAAGGCGCTCACGCCGAAGGTGCTCGGCGAGCTGATCGCGCTGTACGAGCACATCACGTTCACGCAGGGCGCCGTGTGGGGCATCAACTCGTTCGACCAGTGGGGCGTCGAGCTCGGCAAGCAGCTCGCGCTGCAGATCGCCCCGGCGATCGAGGGCGACGAGGCGGCGATCGAGGCACAGGATGCCTCCACCCGCGCGCTGCTGGACTACTACCACCAGCACCGGTCCGGTCGGTAACACGACGTTGCCGGCGCCGCGGGGCTGTGGCGCCGGCCCTACCGTTGTCCCCATGGCTGAAGAGAACAACGGCAAGGTCTGGTTCATCACGGGCACCTCGCGCGGCTTTGGGCGCGCGTGGGCGGAGGCGGCGCTCGAGCGCGGCGACCGGGTCGCGGCGACGGCGCGTGACGTGGCATCCCTCGACGATCTCGTCGAGAAGTACGGCGATCGGTTGTTCGCCGTGCAACTCGACGTCACGGACCGGGAGGCGGACTTCGCCGCCGTGCGCGCCGCGCACGAGCGGTTCGGACGGCTCGATGTGGTCGTCAACAACGCGGGATACGGACACTTCGGCTTCATCGAAGAGGTGACAGAGGACGAGGCGCGAGCCCAGTTGGAGACCAACGTCTTCGGCGCCCTCTGGGTGACGCAGGCCGCGCTGCCGTTCTTGCGTGCGCAGGGCAGTGGGCACATCATCCAGGTGTCTTCGATCGGCGGGATCACGGCGTTCCCGCTGGTCGGCATCTACAACGCCTCGAAGTGGGCGCTCGAGGGCTTCAGCCAGGCGCTGGCGCAGGAGGTGGCATCCTTCGGCATCCACGTCACGCTCGTCGAGCCCGCGGCGTTCGCCACCGACTGGGCGGGATCGTCGTCGAAGCACTCGGCTGAGTCGCCGGACTACGCCGACGTGCATAGAGCCGTGGCCGAAAGCCGCAAGCAGCGCAACTCGACGCCGGGCGATGCGGAGGCATCGGCGGCGGCCATCCTCAAGGTCGTCGAAGCCGAGGAGCCGCCGCTGCGCGTCTTCTTCGGGTCCGGCCCGCTCGCGCTCGCGAAGGCCGACTACGCCGAGCGGATCGCGACGTGGGAGGAGTGGCAGCCGGTCGCCGAGCTCGCGCAGGGATGACGCCCGGCGCTCGCCACTGAATCATCAAGGACAGGCCGAGACTTCGACGCGAAAGCGCGGGTCTCGGCCCGTTTCGTGCATTTTCGATCG
>NZ_JBQCIE010000084.1:0-52670 GCF_051954055.1 Humibacter sp.
GATTCCGACGCCCAGGCGCCCCGATCGTGCCGGCATCAGGACTCCCCTCGCTCGTCGGGATGATCGGGCGTCTCCGCGTCGGCCCAGGCGATCGCCCCTGCACTGACCAGCGCGAAGAGCTCCTCGGCCGCACGGGTGTCCATCACCGGAACCTTCGCGTGCACCGGCCCGTCGATCAGGTGAACGTCGGCGGAGGAGAGATCGAGGATGCGCCGCGCCGGTCCCTGCTCCACCTCCACGCTCTGCATGCGCGCCAGCGGCACGAACACGATGCGCCGCCACACGGCTCCGTGCCGCACCACGATGACGCCGTCCGCGATCGTGTATCCGGTCTTGCGCCACGAGAACGGGCGCAGCCAGGCGCCCCTGCGCGGCGCGGACGAGAACACGGACTGATCGGCGTGCGCATCCATGCCGGCGCGCGCGACGGCATCCCGCAGCGTGTCGTTCATGCCGGGCAGCAGCAGCGGAAGCACACTCTGCACGTCGCGGATGCTTCCCACCGGCAACGTCGTGGTGCGCGCCTCCCCCGCCGAGTTCTTGCCACGGGTGTGGCCCGCCGTGTTCATGCGCACCTGCCACCAGCCGAACGGGCGCCAGGCCAGAGGCTGCACCAACTCGACCGCGTGGATGCGCCGCGGCGGAATGGTCTCGCTGCTCGTGGTGAGCAGACCGAAGCCGATGCGCACGCCCTGGTCGCTTCCGGTGATGTTGTAGCGCAGCGCCTTGGTGAACCGGCGCACGAACAGCCCGCCGAGGCTCAGCACCATGGGGAAGATGATGATGATCAGCCACAGTCGTCCCGTCGAGGCGCCGGCGATCATCGCGATCAGCACGGCGAACATGACGAGCGTCGGAGCGCTCAGCAGCAGCGAACCGGCGAGCCTCCCCGGATGCATGCGTACGAGGGATGCCGGTGGCGCGGCATCCGGATCGAGATCCGCCGGCGAGATGAACTCGTCCACGCGATCGGCGAGGATGCCCCGCATCGACGCCGGCTGCCCGGCGGGCGCACCGGTCGGGTCGGCGCCCACGGCTTGCTCGGATGCCCGCAGCCCTGACGCCAGCCGCAGGATCTCGCGCCGAAGTGTCTCCGTCACCTTCGACGGCAGATAGCTCAGGTAGAGGTTCGCGTCGTGGCCGGCGACCACGATCTCGAGTTTCGCCGCACCGAAGATGCGCGCGAACACCGGCCGTTGCACGTTGATGCCCTGGATGCGGTCCAGCCGTGCCTTGCGCTCCTGCCGGCGAAGGATGCCGCTGCGCAGCTCGACCGCCTGGTGCGTCACCCGGAACGTCTGCACCCGCCACGACAGCGCGAAGACGCCGACGCACGCCGCGATGACGACGACCGCGATGCCGATCGCCGGCCACACGAAATTGTGCCGCACGATCGCGTCGATGGGGTCGCCTGACGGGTAATCCGGAGCGCCGATGAAGAGGTTGATGATGCGCTCGCGCAGGTTGGCGATGATGATGCCCGCCACGAAGACGATCGCGATCCCGCCGCGCAGGAGTGGCGTCGCCTTGTGCATCCGGTGCCATTCGCCGTCGGCGAGCCCGGTCGCCTCGGGGTAGATCTGGCTCACGGCCCGAGTCACAGACCCGACCTGCGCGACTCGGCGAGCTCGACGAGCCGATCGCGCAGCCAGGCGGCATCCGAGTCGACGAGACCGGGGATCGACACCCGACTGGATGCCGCGGCCGTCACGAACCTGAGCTCGGCGAGCCCCAGCGCGCGGTCGACGGGTCCGCGCTCGATGTCGAGCAACTGCATGCGCCCGTAGGGCACGGCGACGAACCGCTGGAACATGATGCCGCGCCTGATCAGCAGGTCGTCGTCGCGCAGCACGTAGCCGATCGCGCGTGCCCGACGCGGGGCGATGATGAGCTGCACGATGGTGATGACGGCGATGATCACGAGTGCGATCCACGCCCACCACCAGTGCAGCACGAGCCACGCGAACACGGCGATGGCCGCGGCGATGACGCCGCCGATCAGCGATCCGACGATCACTACGACGACGTACTTCGGCGACACCCGCCGCCACTGCGCCGAATCGAGCGCAGCGGCGTCCAGTCGTTGCGACACTGTGGCTCCTCGTTCCGGCGGTGGGGTTGTCGACCCTACGCGGCTCCGATCGCCATGACGGCGTTCGTGCAGTCCATCGTAGTGGCGACCGAGGTGAGAGCCGTGGGAGCTTGCTCGCACGGCCGAGCCGACCGAGCCACTGAGCGGCGTGAGCCGCGATATCGACGCCACCCGCGAGTAGTGCGCTTGTGAACATTCCCCAAAGAAACGCCAGAACGGATGTTCAAACCCGCGCCTCGTGAGACGGGCGCGGCCCGCATATGGTGGGGAGCGTTCCCCCCTGATCGTCGGCGGGGAGCATCCCCGCTCGCTCGATGCAAGGAGACCCACGTGTCCTCAGCAACTTCGGCCCCGCGCCTCGTCCCCACGCTCGCCGATCGCGTGGTGCCGCGCAGCGCCATCGCGAACGCACTTCTGATCGTCGCCGGCACCGCAGTCGTGGCGATCTCGGCGCAGATCTCGGTGCCGCTGTGGCCGGTCCCGGTCACCGGACAGACTCTGGCCGTTCTGCTCGTGGGCGCGAGCCTCGGCGCGTGGCGGGGTGCGGCATCCCTCGCGCTGTACATGCTGCTCGGCCTCGCCGGACTGCCGATCTTCGCCGAGTTCAGTGGCGGACCGGCGTCCGTTCTCTCGCCGAGCTTCGGCTTCATCATCGGGTTCATCCCCGCGGCCGCGCTGATCGGATGGCTGTCCGAACGCGCATGGGACCGCCGCCCGGTGCTCGCCGCGGCCGGGTTCTTCGCCGCAAGCCTCGTGCCGTTCCTCTTCGGCCTGCCCTACCTCGCCGTGGTGCTTGCGAACCTCGGGCTCCCGCACTCCTTCGCCGCGGTCATGGCCGCCGGGTTCACGCCGTTCATCATCGGCGGAATCGTGAAGTGGGCGATCGCCGCCGCGCTGCTGCCGCTCGCCTGGATGATCGTGCGCCGCGTCGACCGCCGCAACCGCGACTGACGCAGCCGAGCCAGCGCATCCGCCTCCCCGCCACCAAGACAACCGCAGCCACTTCTCGCAATCGCGGCCACTACTCGTGGCTGCAGTTGTGAGAAGTGGCTGCGGTCGTGTGGTGAAGGCCGGCCGAGGATTCAGGCCTGGGCGATACGGATCAGGTTGCCGCTGGGGTCGCGCACCGCGGCATCCCGAACGCCCCAGAACTGGTCCGTCGGCTCCTGCAGAACCTCGACACCCGGCGACGAAGCCAGCTTGTCGAAGGTGGTGGCGAGGTCGTCGGTGCGAAGCTGCAGCATCTGCAGCTCGCCCTTGGCCAGGAGTGCGGCAACCGCGTCGCCGTTCTCCTGCGAGCGGCCGGCGTGCGGCTGCTCGAGCACGATCTCGATCTCGGGCTGGCTTTGCGTGGCCAGGGTGATCCACGTGAAGCCGCCGTTCTCGACGGTGTTCTTCACGGTCAGTCCGAGGGTGTCACGGTAGAAGGGAAGGGCTGCCTGCGGGTCATCGACCAGCACGTGCACGCCGCTGATGGCTACTGTCATGGCCTCAACGCTAAGCGGATGCCTGCACCGAGGCTTCTCCGAAACTGCTCTCCTCGAGGTGCGCGCGTCCTTCGGCCCTCCGTGGCCGGGTCAGCACCATGGTCTGGCACGACGCGAAGGCATCCAGCTCCTCATGGCTGCGCGCACGGTACGCGGACGGCGTCTCCCCGACCAGCTCGGTGAACCGCGACGAGAACGAGCCGAGGCTGGTACATCCGACAGCGAAGCAGACATCCGTCACGCTCAGGTCACCGCGCCGCAGCAGCGCCTTCGCACGCTCGATGCGGCGCGTCATGAGGTACGAGTAGGGCGTCTCCGAGTACTCATCGCGGAACCGCCGGCTGAAGTGCGCGGGCGACATCAGGGCCGTCGCGGCGAGCGCCGGCACGTCGAGCGGCTGCGCGAACTCGCGGTCCATGCGGTCCCGCGCCTTACGCAGCCGTCGCAACTCGTCCAGATCCACGCCTCCAGTGTGCCGCACAGCCCACCTCTTGTGCCGATCCGCCATGGTCTCGCCGAACCACCATGAACTGTGCGTCGATTCGATGCTGGCTCGGCGGCACGCCGGTGTGTCGACGCATGGGCACTAGTGCACAGGCGCGTGCTCGGCGTGCTCCGTCTTCTCGTCCTTCGGCGGCGGCAGTGTACAGAAGTACTCGGCGATGAGCCCGCCGATCAGCAGGATGACGGCGCTCACTGCCGCGACGATGCTGAGCCAGAGCGATTCCGACGTGGCGGGGACGGGGCGGGTCAGTACGTAGACGACGACGCCGATGCCGGTGCCGGTGAGCAGGCCGCCGACGAGGCTGCACGCCTTGGCCAGCACGGCGATGCGCATCGCCCTGAACGGATCGACATGCACCTTCACCTTGCTGCGCACCGCACGACGGATCGGGATCGCCAGCAGCACCACGATCACACCGATCGCCACGAGCGTGATGGACAGCGAGATCGGCGGGATGAGCATGGCCGCGCCCGCCGCGACCAGCCCGACCTCGAGCAGGTAGCCGATACCGACGCCGATCAGGCCGAGTGCGATCAGCGCGGCAGGTCCTGTGCGCCTCACGATGCGCCTCCGTTCGCCGCGACGTCCTCGGAACCGGCGGATGCCCGCAGCTGCGCGAGCAGAGCATCCACCCGTCCCAGCCCCGGCAGCTCGGCGTCCGGGTCGACGTCGAGCCAGGGGGCGAGCACGAACTCCCGCTCGGATGCCCGCGGGTGCGGCAGCGTCAGCCGCTCGTCGTGCACCTGCCTGCCTCCCATCGCGACGATGTCCAGGTCAAGCGTGCGGTCGCCCCAGCGCTCCACGCGTACCCGGCCGTGGGCGTCCTCGATGCGGTGCAGCTCGTCGAGCAGCGCGTGCGGGTCGAGTGCCGTCGAGACGAGCGCGACGCCGTTGAGGTAGCGCGGCGCGTCCTCGTCGACGCCGTCCAGCCGCACGGCGACGGACTCGAGGAAGGGCGAGACGGCATCCAGGCGCACGCCGGGCGTCTGGGCGAGGTCGTCGAGCGCGGCCTTGACGGTCGCCTCCCGGTCGCCGAGATTGCTGCCGAACGCGATCACCGCGGGCTCCAGCGGGCGCATCCGCTGCGGCTTCGCGATCACGGCTGCACCTCCTCGACAGTGTTGGCCGAGCCGACGCCGCCTGCTGAGCCGGCTGCCCCGACCGCGTCGGCCGAGCACGCCGCGCCGGTAGCACCGGCCTCCGCCCACGCGCGGTCGCGCAGGACGGTGACGGCGACATCCGTGAACGGCACCGCGATCGGCGCGTTCGGCTTGTGCACGGTCACCTCGGTGCGCTGCACAGGGAACGAAAGCACCACGCGGGCGATGCGCTCCGCGACCGTCTCGATGAGATCGACCGGATCGGACGCCACCGCCGCCGCCACTGCCTCGGCGAGCTCGCCGTAGTGCACCGTCGCCGCCAGCTCGTCGCCGCGCGCCGCCGGCCCGAGATCGAGCCAGGCCGTCACGTCGATCACGAAGTCCTGACCCTCGGCGCGCTCGAAGTCGAAGACGCCATGGTGGGCGCGCACCCGGATTCCGGTCAGGGTGATGCGGTCGCTCATCACACCATCCTCGTCTCGCCCACCCACGAGCGCACCACGTCGAGCGCGATGCGCGTGGAGACGACGTCGTGCACCCGAACGCCCCAGACGCCATCACGCGCCGCGAGCGCGGCGACGACCGCGCTGGGCAGGTCGCGGTCCTGCGGCGTCGCGCCCTCCCACATCAGGTCGGCCAGGAAGCGCTTGCGGGATGCCCCGAGCAGCACGGGCAGGCCGGCGGACTCGAACTCGCGCAGGTGCCGCAGCACGTCCCAGTTGTGCTCGGAGTTCTTGGCGAACCCGAGGCCCGGGTCGACGATGATCCGCTCCGCTGCGACGCCTTGCGCCTCCAGCGCGTCCACGCGGCGGAACAGCTCCTCGCGGATCTCGCGCGCGGCATCCGTGTAGCTGGCGAGGTCGTTCATGCTGCGGCTGTGTCCGCGCCAGTGCATCACCACGTAGTCGAGGCCGCGCTCGGCCACGAACGGCCCCATCGCGGGGTCCGCAAGTCCGCCGGAGACGTCGTTCACGATCTGCGCGCCGGCATCCACCGCCGCCATCGCGGTCTCACTGTTCATGGTGTCGATGCTGACCCGGATGCCCCGCGTGGCCAGCTCGCGCACCACCGGTAGCACTCGCCCCAGCTCGGCCGGGACGGGCACGCGTTCGGCCCCTGGACGCGTGGACTCGCCGCCCACATCGACGATGTCCGCACCCTGCTCCGCGAGCTCGACGCCATGCGCGATGGCGGCATCCGTCGACGCCCAGCGGCCGCCATCGCTGAAGGAATCCGGCGTGACATTGAGCACGCCCATGATGCGGGTCACGCGACTCCCCGGCCGATCAGGGCGATGAGCTCGGCCCGCACGACGGGGTCGCTGAGCTCGCCACGACTCGCGATGGTCACGGTGGAGGCGTCCACCTGCCTGGCGCCCCTCGTCGTGACGCACGCGTGCGACGCATCCAGCACGACGAGCACGCCGCGCGGATCGAGCCCCGCCACGAACGTGTCGGCGATCTCCTCGGTCAGGCGCTCCTGCAGCTGCGGGCGCGCCGCGAGGATCTCGACCACCTTCGGCAGCCGACCGAGGCCGACGACGCGGTCCCGGGGCAGGTAGGCGAGGTGCGCGACGCCCATGAACGGCAGCAAGTGGTGCTCGCACATGGAACGGAAGTGGATGTCCCGCAGCAGCACCGTCTCCGCGTCGCTGTCGCCGAGCGGCACGGTTTCGCGCAGCGGCTCGACCGGGTCGAGCGCGAGGCCGCCGAAGAACTCCTCGTAGGAGTCGGCGACGCGCGACGGCGTCTGCTTCAGACCGGAGCGCGTGACATCCTCACCGATGGCGGCGAGCAGTTCGGCGACGGCCGCTTCGATCCGTTCGCGGTCGATGCCCATCGCGCCTCTCTGAAGAACAGTTCGTGGTGCTGAGAACGTTTCGTGGTCGAGCGTACGCAGGCCCCCACTGAAGTGAGGGCCCTGCACGCCTTACGCCGTCGCCGGACGCGGCTTGATCTGGCGCGACCGCTTCGGCTTGCCCGGGGACGAGTCGACGTCGCCGTCCACCACGCCAGGGTCGATCGGCGCCGTCTCCGGCTCCGGGAACGCGATCGGCGGGATGCCCGGCGAGACGCGGTTGTCGGCCGACACCCACTCCGGACGCTCCGGCAGCTTCTTCACGTCCTTGAAGATCTCTGCGATCTGGTGGTGGTCGAGCGTCTCCTTCTCGAGGAGCTCACGCGCGAGGTGGTCGAGGATGTCGCGATTGTCGTTGATGACCTGCCACGCCTCGTCGTGCGCCTTCTCGATCAGCGCACGCACCTCGGCGTCCACCCGCTCGGCGATGCGCTCCGAGTAGTCGCGCTGGTGCCCCATGTCGCGGCCGAGGAACATCTCGCCGGAGGACTGACCCAGCTTGACGGAACCGATGTCGGAGCTCATGCCGTACTCGGTGACCATCTTGCGCGCGATCCCGGTCGCCTTCTCGATGTCGTTCGAGGCACCGGTCGTCGGGTCCTTGAAGACGGCCTCCTCGGCGACACGGCCGCCCATGGCGTAGGCGAGCTGATCGAGCAGCTCGTTGCGCGTCACGGAGTACTTGTCCTCGAGCGGCAGCACCATCGTGTAGCCGAGGGCGCGACCGCGGGGCAGGATCGTGATCTTCGTCACCGGGTCGGTGTGCCGCATGGCCGCCGCGGCGAGCGCGTGTCCGCCCTCGTGGTACGCGGTGATCAGCTTCTCCTGGTCCTTCATGACGCGCGTGCGGCGCTGCGGGCCGGCGATCACGCGGTCGATGGCCTCGTCGAGCGCGCGGTTGTCGATGAGCTGCGCGTTCGAGCGGGCGGTGAGCAGCGCGGCCTCGTTGAGCACGTTGGCCAGGTCGGCGCCGGTGAAGCCCGGCGTCTTGCGGGCGACGACCTCGAGGTCGACACCGGATGCCAGCGGCTTGCCCCGCCCGTGCACCTCGAGGATCTTCTTGCGGCCGGCGAGATCCGGCGCATCCACGCCGATCTGGCGGTCGAAGCGGCCGGGACGCAGCAGGGCCGGGTCGAGGATGTCGGGGCGGTTCGTCGCCGCGATCAGGATGACGTTGGTCTTGACGTCGAAGCCGTCCATCTCCACGAGCAGCTGGTTCAGCGTCTGCTCGCGCTCGTCGTGCCCGCCGCCGAGGCCGGCACCGCGGTGGCGGCCGACGGCGTCGATCTCGTCGACGAAGATGATGGCCGGCGCGTTCTGCTTGGCCTGGTCGAACAGGTCGCGGACGCGGCTGGCGCCGACGCCGACGAACATCTCGACGAAGTCGGAACCCGAGATGGAGTAGAACGGAACGCCCGCCTCGCCGGCGACGGCGCGAGCGAGCAGCGTCTTACCTGTGCCGGGAGGGCCGTACAGCAGCACGCCCTTCGGGATGCGCGCTCCAACCGCCTGGAACTTGGCCGGCTCCTTGAGGAAGTCCTTGATCTCCTGCAGCTCTTCGATGGCCTCGTCGCTGCCTGCGACGTCGTCGAACGTGACCTTCGGGCTCTCCTTCGAGACCAATTTCGCGCGCGACTTGCCGAACTGCATGACCTTGTTGCCGCCGCCCTGCATGCCGGAGAGCATGAGCCAGAAGAAGGCTCCGATCAGCACGACCGGCAGCAGGATGCTCAGAGCCGACAGCCACCAGCTGGGCTGCGGAACCTGGTCGTTGTAGCCCTTGGGCAGATCGGCGTTCGTGACGGCATCCACCACGGCCGCGCCGCGCGGGGCGACGTAGTAGAACTGCACCGCCGTGCCGTTGTTGCCGTCCGCCTTCTTCAACGTCATGTCCACCCGCTGATCGGTGTCCACGATCGTCGCCTCGCTGACCTTGCCGTCCTTGAGCAGCTCGAGGCCGTGCTCGGTGGTGACTGACTTGTAACCGTTCATCGTGATCAGGCTCGAGCCGATCCAGACGATGACGACCGCGAGCACGATCCACAGAATGGGGCCCCGGAAGATCTTCTTGAGGTTCATGGTGCTGTCAGGGTACCGCCACGCCGCTGAGGGCCGTCTGCGTGTTCGCCGACGGCGTGCTAGGCGTTTCCTCGTGCGCCGCCCTACTCGTACACGTGCGGGGCCAGGATGCCCACCGAGCGCAGGTTGCGGTAGCGCTCGGCGAAGTCGAGACCGTACCCCACGACGAAGTCGTTCGGGATCTCGAAACCGACGTACTTGACGTCGACCGCGACCTTGGCGGCATCCGGCTTGCGCAGCAGCGCGCAGATCTCGACGGATGCCGGCCCGCGCGACACGAGGTTCTCGCGCAGCCAGGAGAGGGTGACGCCGGAGTCGATGATGTCCTCGACGATGAGCACGTGCCGGTCGGCGAGCTCGGAGTCGAGGTCTTTCAGGATGCGCACGACACCGCTCGACTTCGTGCTCGCGCCGTACGAGCTCACGGCCATCCAGTCCATGTTGATGGGGATGCTGAGCGCGCGCGCCAGGTCTGCCATCACCATCACGGCACCCCTCAGCACGCCGACCAGCAGCACGTCTTTGCCTGCGTAGTCCACGTCGATCTCCGCCGCCAACTCGTCGAGACGCGCGTGGATCTGCTCCTCGGTGACGAGCACCTTCGTGAGGTCGCCTTCGATGTCTTCTGGCAGCATGCAGACCATCCTCGCATGCGGGCTGGAGCCGTCAGTGGTCGTGCGGAAGCACCTCGGTGGACCCGGTCGTGGAGAACACGATGTGGCCCCCCGCGCGAGCTGCGCGGATGCCGCCCGGCAGATCCAGAGGCTTCTGCCCGTGCCAATCGGTCACGAGTCGCGCGACGGCGAGCACGTGCACGCGCTCCAAGGCGACGCCGAACTCGCTGTGGACGACGAAGCGGATGATGCGGTTGCGCAGCGCCGTCGGGTTCGCCTCGAGTGCCCGGACCGAGACGGCGATACCGGCCTCGGCGGGCGCGCAGATGTCTTCGATGACCTCCTCGATCATCTCGTCGAACGCCTGGGCATCCTCGCGAAGCTGCTCGGCCGTGCGCGCCAAGGCCTCGGCGACGCCCGGGCCCAGTTCGCGCTCGAGCACCGGCAGAACGTCCTGCCTCACGCGCACGCGCGTATAAGAGTGGTCGAGATTGTGCGGGTCGTCCCACGGTGTGAGGCCGGCGTCGAGGCAGGCCTGCCTGGTCGTCTCGCGCCGGATGCCGAGCAACGGCCGCAGCACCCACCCGGATGCAGGCGCCATCCCCTGCAGGCTCGCCGCTCCCGAGCCCCTGGCCAGCCCGAGCAGCACGGTCTCCGCCTGGTCGTCGAGCGTGTGCGCGAGCAGCACGTGCGACGCGTTCGTCTCGCTCAGCGCCTCGGCGAATGCGGCGTGCCGCGCCTCGCGCGCTGCGGCCTCCGGTCCGCCGTCCGTTCCGACCTCGACGCGCTTGACGAGCACCGGGTCGAGTCCCAGCGCGACCGCTTGCTCGCGGGCCCGCTCCGCCGTCTCGGCCGAGGCATCCTGCAGCCCGTGATCCACGATGACGGCGCCCACCCGGATGCCCGCCCGCGGCCCCTCGAACGCCGCACCGGCCGCCAGGGCGAGCGAGTCGGCCCCACCGGAGAGGCCCACGAGCACGAGTCCGCCCGGCGGCACCGCCGATCCCAGCGCCTCTCGCACCGCGCGGCGAACGTCGGCGATGGGTGGGGTGAGACGCGGGCGGCGCTCCGTTTCGGTCACCCCTCAACGCTATGCGGGCACGGCGCCGTCCGTAACTCCTGCTCGCCGCACGCGACCGGCCGCCCGGCCCGCGACTCCTCGCGACGTTGCGCGGCGACCGGCTCTTTTCTGCAGGAGTTACGAACGGGGGACCGGGCTGCTCGTACGCCCCCGGTAGATTGGTACGCGCGTGTCCGCGGGCGTGATCGCTGGCGCGGGCATCCTGGCATCCCACGAATGGAGCACCATGGCCGACTACGACGCCGTCATCGAGATCCCGCGCGGCAGCCGCAACAAGTACGAGGTCGACCACGAGACCGGTCGCGTGTACCTGGACCGCGTTCTCTTCACGAACTTCAGCTACCCCACCGACTACGGGTTCTTCGAGAACACACTCGGTGAGGACGGCGACCCGCTCGACGTGCTCGTACTCCTGGACTACCCGCTGTTCCCGGGCGTCGGAGTCAAGGTGCGCCCGGTCGGCGTTCTGCACATGAGCGACGAGGCAGGCGGCGACGACAAGATCATCGCGGTGCAGTACAAGGACCCGCGCTGGACCCACATTCAGGACGTCGACGACATCCCCGAATACACGAAGAAGGAGATCCAGCACTTCTTCGAGCACTACAAGGACCTCGAGCCGGGCAAGTGGGTCAAGGTCGAGTCGTGGGGCTCGGCCTCCGACGCGGACTGGCTCGTGCAGGAGGCCATCACGCGGCTCGCCGAGCAGGGCCACTGACCCTGCGGCGTATCGCCCTCACAGGTGCTCGGCGCGCGAGCGTCGTCTCGGCGCTCGCAGTTGCCCTGCTGCTGACCGGATGCTCCGCGCAGCCCGTGCCGGCATCCACCACCGCCTCGCACTCGTCGAAGCCGACCCCCGCGCCGGCGAAGATCGACACCGGCGCCCTGAACAGCAGCCTTGCGGCACTCGAGCAGCAGTGCGGCGCGCGGGTCGGCATCCGGATGATCGACACCGGTACCCGCGCGACCTACGGCTATCGAGACTCCGAGCGCTTCGCTCTCGACTCGACGAGCAAGCTGTTCACCTCTACCGCGGTGCTGCAGCACGCTACGGATGCCCAGCTCGCCACCGTCATCCACTACGGCACATCAGATCTGCAGTCGTATTCGCCCATCACGTCGCAGCACGTGGATGACGGCATGTCGCTCTCGGATCTGATCACGGCCGCACTGCAGTACAGCGACAACACCGCCGCGAACCTGCTGTACGAGCAGCTGGGCGGGCCGGCATCCGTGCAGGAGCGCGTTCGCTCGTGGGGTGACGCCGTGACGAACCTCGACCGCACGGAGCCTGACCTGAACTCGGCGGTGCCCGGTGATCCGCTGGACACCTCGACGCCGGCGCAGGTCGCGACCGACCTGAAGAGCATCCTGCTCGGGAGCACGCTGCCGGCGAAGCGCCGCGACTTCCTGGTGCAGACGATGCTGGGCAACACGACGGGCGCCACGTACATCCGTGCCGGCGTTCCGGCGTCGTGGCGCGTCGCCGACAAGACCGGCAACGGTGGTTACGGGTCGCGCAACGACATCGCCGTGCTCTATCCGCCGCACGGCGCGCCGATCGTGCTCGCCGTCTACACCGCGCGCAGCACCGCGGATGCCACCTCGAACGACGACCTCATCGCGAAGGCGACGAAGGACGTCGTATCGACCCTGAGCTGAGGATGCCTACGCCGACGGGCGCGCGACATACCCCACGGGCGAGCCCCACAGGCCCTGGATGGCGAGCGGTTCGCCGTAGTCGCGTGCCGCGATGATCTGGTTGTTCCCCAGATAGATCGCGACATGGTACAGGTAGCCTCCGTCCGCCCAGAAGATGAGGTCGCCTCGCTGGCGCTGGCTGAACGGAACGAGCTGCCCGTGGTTCGCCGCGTAGCTGTATTGCAGTCCCACGCTGTGTCCGCCGATGTAGATGCCGGCGGCGTTGTACGCCATCATGGTCAGGCCGGAGCAGTCGTAGTAGACGGGGCCGGCACCGCCGAGATCGTACGGTGCACCCTGACGCGCGTACGCGTAGCCGATGGCGGTCTCGACCGCACTCGAGTTCGGAGCGCCGACTCCGCCGCCACCGCCTCCGGAAGGCGCCGAGGATCCCCCGCCACCGGATGGCGCACTGCCCCCGCCGCCGGACGGCGCTGTGTTCCCACCGCCGGAAGGTGCGCTCCCGCCGCCTCCGCCGGACGGCGCGCCGCCACCAGGAGTGGCTCCCCCACCGCCTCCTCCTGCGGACGCGCCCGTGCTTGGCGAAGGTGTCGGTGTGATCGTCCGGGCGATCCCCTGCGCGTACTGCTGCGCGACCTCGAGCGACGTGTTCTGCAACGTCGCGAGCTGCGACACCAGCTCCGTTTGCTTCGTCTGCTGCTCTCTTACCGCGGCCTGCGCTGCCGACGCGGCATCCTTCGCCTTCTGCAGATCGGATGCCGCGGCATCCGCCAGGTCTTTCCGCGTCTTCTCGGCCGCGGCGGCCTGGTCGGACAGCGAGGCTGCGGTGTTCTTGTCGGTCACCGCTTGCTGGTAGATCGCGCTGGACTGCTCGGTGAGCTGACTCATGGTGCCGAGCTGGTAGAGCAGCTTGTCGGAGGCATCCGTGTCGCCGCCCGAGAGCAGCAGGTTCACGGAGGAGTCGCCGCCGGTCTTGGCCAGATGGGATGCCAGCAGCCCCGCCCGCATCGCTGAGGTCTTGGCCGTCTTGGCCGCAGCCTTCGCCTTGTTCTGCAGATCGGATGCCTTCGACGTCGCGTCGTCGAGCTTGGCCTTCGTGAGGAGGTAGGCCTCTGCGGCCTTGTCCGCGGCGACGCTCGCGGCATCCGCCTGCTTCTGCAGGTCGCCGATGAGGCCAGTGATCTTGTCGACGAGCGACTGCTGGTCGGCCACGTTCTGCTTGGCCTGCTGCACGTCGTTCCAGCTCGGGTAGTCGTCGGCGTGCGCCGGGGGCACCGCGATCCCGATGGCGCCGGTCATGACGCCGACGACCGCTGCGCTCATCGAGAGCGGAACCAGCGACGACGTGCGGTTCGGGGCGCGCCTGCGCTTGGTGCCGTGGTCGGCATCCGTCACCGGGTGCCCGGCCGGGCCCCACGCCGACGCCCGCTCCCGTTGCCGGCGCTCGGCCTGAAGGATCTCGTTCTCACGACGGAGCCGATCGGCGCGCGCGGTCTGGTTCGGCGATTCGGTTGCCATATCGCCCCCCGCGATACTCAGGTGAGGGGTGCGCCGTGGCTTGCCATGAACGGGATCGGGTTGATCGCGCTTCCGCCTTGCCGCACCTCGAAGTGCAAGTGGCAGCCGGTCGAATGTCCGGTCGAGCCGACCCGGGCGATCGGTTCACCGGCGCCGACCCTCTCGCCATAGCTGACGAGAATGCCTCCGCTCACGATATGTCCATACCCCGTGGAAATGCCACCCCCGTTATCGAGGAGCACGAAGTTGCCGTAGCCACCGTTCCAGCCGGCGTACGTCACGACGCCGTCGTGAGCGGCGTGGATGGTGGCACCGCAGCCGCCGCCGATGTCCACTCCCTCGTGGAAGCTCGTGCAGCCTGCGCAGGGCGAGACGCGCCATCCGAAGTAGTCGGTGATGGGTCCTCCGACGGGCACCGCCCAGCCCTGGGGGCCGACGTTCCCGCCGGCTAGCGCCGCCGCCGCCGCCTCCGCGGCCTTGCGTCGCGCCTCGACGCCCGCCTCGTAGCCGGCCACGGTCTTCGCCGTCGTGTCCTGCAGCGCGGCCAGCTGCGCCTGCAGCACCACGGACTGCGCCTGCTGCGTGGCGAGGGCTTCCTGAGCGGCCTGAGCCGCGGCGACCGCTTTCTTGTAGGCGGCATCCGCTTCGGTGCGCAGCTGTTCGCGCTCCGTGCGCGCCGCATTGGCCTGGTCGCTCATCGACTTCGCCGTGTTGCGCGCCTGCTCGGCCTGCTGGTAGATGCCGCTCGTGTTCTCCACGAGCTTCGAGGCGGATCCGAGGTGGTCGAGCAGCTTGTCGGCATCCTTCGCGCTCTTCGACCCGCTGAGGAAGAGGTTGGCCGTGAGGTTGCCGCCGCCTGAGCGGTAGAGCTCGGCGGCGAGTCGTCCGGCCTGGGTGGTGGCGTCGTCCGCCTTCTTTTGCAGTCCGGATGCCTGCGACTGCAACGCCTGCGCCCGCTGGTCGGAGACGTCGAACTTCTGTTGCGCCTCCGCGAACTCGTTGCCTGCTTTGACCGATTCCGCCTGTGTCTGCGACACCTGGGTCTCGAGGTTGGCGATAAGTCCCTGGATCTTGGTCACCTCGGCCTGAGCGGCAGCCTGATTCGCCTTCGCGTTCTGCACGTCTTGCCAGCTCGGATAGTCGTCGGCGTGCGCGGGACCCGCGACGCCTCCGACGAGCACGAGGCCCGCAATCGCGATCAGCGCGCGGGTAGCGAGGCGGGCATCCAGCAGCCTCGACGCTCGCCGGATGCGCACGCGTCGTCGCGTACGTTCGTCTCGCGTCATGGCTCTTCCTCGTATGCGGTCGCGGGGCTGCCGCCGGCGGGGTACTCGTGCGAGGCTAACCCGGGTGAGGCGCGTGTCGTGGGTCATTCGGCGAGGGTTGCCGGATTCGATGAAGTGCCGTCGAAACGGGGATGCCGTCGGTTTGGCGATCGGACTGGGCTCATCTATGCTTGACCCTCGGTAGTCACACGCCGTGAGCGCAGACGGCCCCATCGTTTAGCGGCCTAGGACGCCGCCCTTTCACGGCGGTAGCACGGGTTCGAATCCCGTTGGGGTCACGACTACACTGAATAACTGAAAACACACAAGGCCCTGTGGCGCAGTTGGTTAGCGTGCCGCCCTGTCACGGCGGAGGTCGCGGGTTCAAGTCCCGTCAGGGTCGCGCTGGAGAAGCCCTTCTTTATGAAGGGCTTCTTTCCCAGTGGGCATCCTTCCTTGTGCCGGATGCCTCGGCTCTGTAGCTCAGTTGGTAGAGCGTTCGACTGAAAATCGAAAGGTCACCGGATCGATGCCGGTCGGAGCCACCATAAACGCGTTACGCGGGCAATTTCCCGGGCTAGTGCACCCATAATGCACCCAGCGATTCGATCGGTACTCGACGCCGCGGTTGTGGATCAGCGCATGAGCGAAGAGAAGAAGCTCGCACTTCGATCCTCGTCTGAGACGGTCACGTACGAGCTAGTCATCAATTGAACGCCCGTTGCGAGGTCGCCTTCACGGGCTCCACGCGAATAGGCCCGCATCGGCTACTGCGGGAGCGGAGCGTCTCGGTTGGTCATGGCATCCTGAGCTTCCGGATACCGGGCACCGATGATCTGGATCCGGTCGGCCGCAGCGCGCAACTCGTTCAGCTGGGCTTCGGTCAATTCGACGGCGGATGCGCCGCTGTTCTCTTCCAGCCGGGCGAGGCGCTTCGTGCCGGGAATGGGCACGATCCAGGGCTGCTGATGCAGCAGCCACTGCAGAGCCAGCTGCGCCGGCGTCGCACCGGTTTCGGCCGCGATCCTGTTCAGCACGTCGACCAGTGCCAGGTTCGCCTGCAGCGCCTCCCCCTGGAAGCGTGGCGTCTGTCCACGGAAGTCGGTGTCGGCGAACGTCGTGGATGCGTCGATCGTGCCAGTGAGGAACCCCTTGCCGAGCGGGCTGTACGGCACGAGACCGATGCCGAGCTCGGCGAGCACGGGGATCGTGTCCTGCTCGCGGTCGCGCCACCACATCGAGTACTCGCTCTGCACCGCTGTCACCGGCTGCACCGCGTGGGCACGCCGGATGGTCCCTGCTGCCGCCTCGGACAACCCGAAGTGCGCGACCTTACCCGCTTCGATGAGTTCCTTCACCGTTCCCGCGACATCCTCGATCGGGATGTTCGGATCGACTCGGTGCTGGTAATACAGATCGATCCGATCGGTGCGCAGGCGTCGCAGCGAGCCGTCCACCGCCCGTCGGATGCTGTCGGGCGTGCTGTTGAGACCGCCATCCTCGACTCCGTTCTCCCGGAACGCGAAGCCGAACTTCGTCGCAATCTTCACCTGCTCACGGAACGGCTCGAGCGCTTCCCCGACGATGTCCTCGTTGTCGAACCGGCCGTACACCTCCGCGGTGTCGAAGAACGTGACACCCAACTCCACGGCGCGACGGATGAGCGCGATCGAATCCGACCGTGACGGACCGCCCACGTTGCCGTACGCGCCGGTCAAGCTCATACAGCCCAGCCCGATCTCCGAAACCGTCAGACCTGTACCAAGAGTGCGCTGTTTCATGAGAGTCCGTTCCTTTCACTCGCCGACCACGTACCTCGACGCGATTCGATGCCACCTCGATTCAAACTGCCAATGGCGGGGAATGGGAGTCATCGGTCATCCAGGTACTGGCAGGACCTCCCAACTGGTCCAGGGCGCGGCTGCAGCGACTGGCATCATGCAGATGTGATCAACCGGAGCGGGATTGATATTTGCCGAGCGTTCTTCCATGAGTTGGTTCGCCCCATCGTCGCCTCGCGCGTGCCCGAGAACTCGTTCGCCGCTGGACGCGTTGGGGGAGGATCGGACGCTCTGGGCTTGGACGACGAGACATCACGAGACCACGACTGGGGACTTCGTCTCAGCCTGTTCGTCGCGGCAGACGAACAGATAGAGGATGTCGTTGCCGCCCTCGACGACGAATTGCCGCAAGCATTCCGCGGTCTTCCGACCCGGTTCGCGTTCACGGGCGAGACGGCCGCTCGCCACCACGTCGACGTTGCCACGGTTGCGGGCTTCACCGTGTCAACGCTGGGATTCGATCCACGCGGCGAGATCACCCCCGCTGATTGGCTCTCGATCACCGGGCAGGCAGTCCTGGAAGTCACCGCCGGCCCGGTCTTCTTCGACGGCAACGGGGAACTACTTCGCGCTCGAGATGCGTTGTCGTGGTACCCCGACGACATCTGGCGGTACGTCCTTGCATGCGACTGGGCACGGCTCTCCCAGGAGATGCCGCTGATGGGGCGAGCGGCCGATGTCGGTGATGAACTCGGTTCCAGGGTCATCAGCGCCAGAGTGGCGCAGATCATCATGCATCTGACGTTCCTGCTCGAGCGGCGCTGGCCTCCATATTCGAAGTGGTTCGGGACCCTCTGGGCACGGTTACCGAGCGCCCACGGGCTTCAGCCATCACTGAAGGCGATCGTCGCCGAGTTCGATCATGCAACGAGACAAGAAGGCGCGGCCGACGCCCTCGAATTGCTCCTCGAACGACAGAACCAGCTCGGGCTCAGTCAAGCTTCGGTTGCGACAGTTCCGTTCTGGGACCGGCCCTACCTGCACCCAGCGCCGGAGATCTCGGATCAGCTCATGGCCGGCATCGAAGACCAGGCCATTCGCTCGCTGCCGGTTGGCCTTGGCTCGATCGAGCAACGCACCGACAACGTCGACGTATTGGTCAACCCTGCTGCTCGGCACCGATTCACGATCGGGTGAAAGTGGCGCACGCGATGCGGGACACGGCCGTCATCTCAGATACGCATCCACGAACAGGTCCCCTCGGATCTCGCGCAGCCGCTCGAGTGTTCGCTCCCGCATGCTGCGGCCCAACGTGGATGCCTGCACGTCGTACGGCCCGAGTGGTGCGAGCTTGCCGGTGCGCACGCGGATGACCTCCCACCCGGTCGCGCGGATCAGCCGGTCCTTCCGCTGGTCGGCAGCCTCACGCCGGCCGACGTGCTCGAGGCCATGCCTTCCTGTGCTGTCGTACTCGATCGCGACCTGCAACTCCGGAAGAAGGATGTCCGGCCACGCCTCCAGATGATCGAAGAACGGCTGCCGCAGCCGGATCGCGTTCATGCCCTGCGTCACCGCCAGCTGCTCGTACAGCCACGCACGCAGCTCCGCCTCCACGGCTGAAGCCGGCTTCGGAGCGCACTCGCTGACGAAGGCCGTTCCGGCACGCACATCCGGCGTCTTCTCGCACAGCCGCCGCGGAGGCCGGGACGGCCGCGATGGTCGGCCCGCCACAGGCCGCACCGGGCGCTGCACCGCCAGCCGGCGACACTCAGGGCACCACGACGACCGACGTCGCTCCCCCGCCGGCCGGTTGCGCTGCTCCGTCGGCGTCGCCACGAAGATGTGGCCCGCGTCGCACTGCCACTGCAGAAGCACCTCCGCAGCCGGCGGAACCTGCGTCAGAGTGATCCCCGCGTTCAAGACGGGGTGGTACTGCCGCACCAGCACGGGATACGCGGCCCAAGCATCCCGATACGTTCCCACCGGGTACGGCACCTCGACACCGTGCGTGAACTGCCGACGTGCCCACCACTGCTGCACCGGCTCCGCCATGCACGGAAGCGTACGTCGCACCGGCGACAACTCGTCAGGTGGTAAGCCAAAGGACTCCGGTGACGGCGGCTACAGCTGCCGAGAGACCGTGCATGCCGAGCGCGACGCGGGTTCTACCGCCGTAGCGCAGCACGACGAGCATGTCACCGATCGGAACGAGAGCTCCGACGAGCATGTACACACCGAGCACGATCGGAGCCGCAATCGCAAACGTCACAAGCGTCAGCATCGCGAGCGCCAGCATGCCACTTACGACATCACGCACACCCTTGATGCGGAAGTACGGATTGTCGTAGGCGGGCAACTCGCGAAAGCCGAAACCGGCTGCGATACGAGTTGGGCGAACGATGTAGCTGACACCGATCCACATGATGAGGGCCGAACCGAGCAGGGTCAGCGTTGCAGCGGCGATGTACATGAGCATCCTCCTCCGGCGTCGTCATTCGAGAGCTCCGAACACCGGATGCCCGTGACGCACCAGCAGATTTTGCTAGCGATGCTAGGAGTCTCGACCTCTGATGCTAGCCGGTCTCGATCACGAAGCGCTAGCGCTGCTAGCGTTTGGCTCATGACGCGGTCACTTGAACAGCGACGGGAGCGAGAGCAGGCGATCGTGGCCAAGGCGCGAGAGATCGCCGAGGCCGAGGGCTGGGAAGCCGTCACGACAAGGCGGCTCTCGAGCGAGCTGGGCTACAGCCAGCCCGTGCTCTACTCGCACTTCGCCTCGATGGAGGCGATCACGACAGCCGTCGCATTGCAGGGTGCGGCGGATGCGGCGAGGTCGCTGAAACGGGCGGCCGCGAGCCCCGACCCGGTCACGCGCCTGTCGCGCGCGTATCTGCGTTTCGCTCGCGAGCATCCGGCCGTCTACGAGGCCATGTCCAGCAGGGCGGTCGGTCTGGCCTTCGGCACCACGAATGCCCCTGCCGAGCTGCAAGCGGCATTCGACGCCCTGCTCGGCACCACAGGCGGAGACGAGGTTCGGGCGGAGCTGCTGTGGGCAGCGCTGCACGGTCTGGCGATGCTCGAGCGCGGAGGACGTCTACGTCGATCGGCGGCATCGGCTCGCCTGCGCGAGTTGGCGACCATGTTCCATCAAGCGTGACGAGTCACGTTCCTCTGAGCGGAACGGGCTGTCGTCCGGTCATCGGACCGGGACATGGCGGCGCGCTCGCGGCGTAGCTTGTCGGATGTGAGTGCATCCGTCGACGTCAAGCGACAGGGCGGTTGGCTGCCGTCCAAGCAGGTCGATCTCGAAGAATGGCTGAACGGGCACCGCGACAAGGTGCGCGAGCAGGACGACGCGCCGTTGCATCCGGTGATCCTCGAGTTCCGCGAACTGATCGACACCGACCCGGTGGTGCGGATGTACCTGACCGAGATGATCGAGCAGGTTCCGCGGTCGAAGCCGTACCAGCGACGGTACGTGCACGACGTCGACGAGCTTCTCCGGCTCATCAACCAGCTGCTGACCATGGCTCCGGAGTTCCGCGACGACGATCGCATGGTGATGACCCCGTTGACGGCGATCCTCGACTGGACGATGGGCACCCCGGCGGGCCTGGTCGCCTACCGCGATCCACGGATCAACACGATGATCAAGAAGATCCTCGACGCGTGGTGCGAGTTCCTCAGCGGCCCGGACTCGCGGTATGTGCTCAACGAGTCGGCGACCGGATGGATGTCACCGAAGGCGCGGCAGGTTCTGGGCATCGACCAGTACCAGTACGAACCGGATCAGCCGCACTGGGGATTCCGCTCGTGGAACGACTTCTTCACCCGCCGGTTCACCCCAGAGGCACGTCCGGTCGACGCCCCCGACGACGACAACGTCATCGTCAACGCGTGCGAGTCGACGCCCTTCACCATCGCGACGGATGTTCAGCGGCAGAGCCGGTTCTGGATCAAGGACCAGCCGTATTCGCTGCAGGACACGTTCGCGGGCGACGACTCCGTCGACCAGTTCGTGGGCGGGACCGTGCACCAGGCCTTCCTCAGCGCCACCTTCTACCACCGATGGCACAGCCCGGTCTCCGGAACCATCGTGCGCGCCTACCTCCAGCAGGGGACCTATTTCGCGGAGGCGGCATCCGAGGACGGAACCGAGCCGACTCTGTCCCAGGGCTTCCTCGCGCACGTGGCGACGCGGGCGATCATCCTCATTCGCGCCGACAACCCCGTCATCGGGCTGATGGCGGTCGTTCCGATCGGGATGGTCGAGGTGTCGTCCTGCGTCATCAATCCCGACGTCATCCCCGGGCACCACCTGGACAAGGGCGACGAGCTCGGATACTTCCAGTTCGGCGGATCGACGGTCTGTCTCGTCTTCCGGCCGTGCGTGATCCAGGACTTCGCCCTCCAAGCGCTGCCGCAGACCAGCGAGAGGATGACCCGCCCCGTCAAAGTGCGGTCGCGTCTCGCCACCGCCCGGCTGCGCACTGAACTGGATGGTGAGGACCCTCTTAGAAGACCGACGGCATCCTGATCCGGACATCCGACCCGCCGGCAAGGCGGGCATCCAAGTGGCGTAAGGAACAACCCATGTCCGTAGGAGAGACGTCCGGCCTGCCCCGAGCCGTGATGCGGTACTTCGTCATCGACTGGCCGCTCGGAAGGCGCCAGCCGTCGTGGTGGCGATTCCTGATCGCACTCGTCGTGGCCGTCGTCGGCTCCGTGGCGGCGTGCGCCATCCTCGCCGGACTCGGCCCGATCATCTTCCCTTCGACGGCCGGGTACCCGCACTTCCAGTTCGCGGACTACACGAAGCTCACCGTGGTCGGCGTCGTCATCGCGTGCATCGCGTGGCCCATCCTCACCCTGGTCAGCTCCCGCGCCGCGCGCCCCCTGTTCCTGACGGCGACGATCATCGTGACGATCGTCTCGTTCGCTCCGGATGCCTGGATCATGCTGAAAGGACAGAGCGCGCCGGCCGTGCTCGTGCTCGCGTTGATGCACATCGCGGTTGCGCTCGTGACCTACCCGGCGCTCGTCACGATCGCTCGGCAGCGATCCCGGACTCCGTGAAAGAGAGACGCTGCTCTACGACTCGGCCGACGTTCCTCCAGGATTGACGGCCGTATAGTCCTCGCCACCCGAGATTCCGTGGCCGAGCGTATGCGCTTCGCCCGATTCCGCCGCGACCTGCTCGGCGGGCTCATTCCCGGGCTCATCGCCGGTTGCTGTCCCGCGAATGTCGCCGCGAGCCGCGATGCGGTCTCCGCTTCTCTTGCCCGCCTCGTCGTTCGTGTCGTTCATCGCCCGACCTTAGGCATCCCTACTGAAGGACGCGAAGGGGTTGCGTCACTGAATATTCAGCGCGAGCGGAGCTGCCGCCGGGTCGCGCACCGGCTGACGTCGACCTCCGAGGAGGGAGACGACCGCCGCGGCCGCCGCGAATGCTGCAGCCATCCAGATCGACGAAACGAACCCCGCGGTGAACGACGCCCGCGTAGTGTAGCTGCCACCACTCGTGAACACCGTTGCGCTGATCGCGACGCCGAGCACGACGCCGATCTGGCTCAGGCTGCTGTTCACCCCTGCCGCGATGCTCATCCTGCTTCGTGGAACCACGCCCACGATCTCCGTCGAGAGGGCCGGCAGGAAACACGCCAGCCCGAGGCCGGCGACGAGGAGAGGGCCGAACATCGCCCAGTACGCTGTCGTGGGCGCGGCGACGAGCGCGAGCCAGGCCATGCCAAGCGCCTGCATTGCCATTCCTCCCGTGAGGAAGGGTCGAGTGCCGATGCGGCTCGTGAGGGCACCGACCAGCGGGGAGAGGATCAGCACCGGGAGCGGCCATGCCATGAACTCGATGGACGCGGTGACAGGGTCGGCTCCCTGGGCGAGTTGGAAGAACTGCGAGAGGAAGAAGACAGCGCCGGCCACACCTGCGTAGTGCAGGAGCGTCGCCGCGTTCGCGGAGCTGAACCGTCGGATCGCGAACAGCGAGATGGGCATCATCGGATATGGAGCGCGGTGCTCTGCAAGCAGAAACACGCCAAGCCCGACGAGGCCGAGTGCGATCGGGAGCCAGACCACGACGTCGCCCCAACTGTGCGAGGAAGCTCGGACGAGACCCCATGCGATCCCGAAGGAGCCCGCCGAGGCGAGAAGCACACCACGGATGTCGAGGCGATGTTGAGACCCATGGGACTCGGTCACGACCAGCCGGGCGAGGACCGCGGCGGCGAGACCGATCGGGACGTTGATCCAGAAGATGCCCCGCCATCCCACGACTTCCAGGAGGCCGCCACCAATGACGGGGCCGAGAGTTCCTCCGACGCCCAGGACTGCACCCCAGATCCCGATCGCGCGCCCGCGCCGCTCCGGTGTGTACGCCTCGCCGATCACGGCGAGCGACGTGGGCATGATCGCCGCGGCGCCCGCTCCCTGCACGGCGCGCGCGACGATCAGGGAGCCTGGGTCTGGACTGAGGGCCGCCGCGGCCGAGGCGACCGCAAACGCGACCAGCCCGATGATGAGAATGCGTCGCCGTCCGAATCGGTCGCCGAGTCCCGCGGCAGTAAGGAGGAGGCATGCGATCGCAAGACTGTAGGCGTTCATCGTCCACTCAAGCTGTTCAACCGATCCGCCGAGTTCCCGGCGGAGGGTCGGCAGCGCAGTCGCCATCACCTGCGTGTCGAGGCTGTTCATGAAACCGGCGGCCGAGGCCACGACGAGAGTCCACGTCGGACGGTGAGTTTGAGTCACGGCAATCCCCTTTATGCAACTACTGGTTGCAGAATGCAGCACGGTCGCGTAAATTGCAACTATCGGTTGCATACATCAGGGAGGATGCCGTGGAGTACGGGAACATCGAGCGAGAGATCCGGATCGATGCCTCACCGGAGGTGGTCTACGACGTGATCAGCACGCCCGAGCACATCAAGGTGTGGTTCGACGCCGACGCGGAGATCGAGCCGGTCGTCGGCAGTGTCGGCAGGCTCCAGTGGGGCACGAGCGGTAGATCTGCACGCATGGTGGTCGTGGAAGCGACTCCCGGTCAGGTCTTCGCCTTCCGCTGGATCGCACCGCCTGGCATCCCTGTCGACGACGACACGGAGCTGACAGCCGAGAACTCGGTGCTCGTCACCTTCGAGCTGACTGCGCACGAAGACGGCACACTGCTCAAGGTGACCGAGGGTGCCATGCGTGAGCTGGGCTGGGAAGCGGCCCTGCTCGAGGAGTACTTCCTCGGTCACAGCGACGGTTGGTCAGACCTGCTGCCTGCGATCGCGGCTCGTGCAACACAACTGGCCGCGGCATGAGCGCGCTGGTTCCGGTGGATGACCGACTCTGGTCCGCGGTCGGCGACCCGACCCGACGACAAGTGCTCGACCTGCTGTTGGTCGGCGGCCCGTGCAGCGCCAGCGGTCTGGGACGACAGCTGCCCGTGAGCCGTCAGGCAGTCGCCAAGCATCTGACAGTCCTCGAGGCCGCGGGCCTGGTCTCCGCGCAGAACGTCGGGCGAGAGGTGAGGTATGGCGTGGATGAGGAACAGCTTGCCAAGGCAATCGCTCAGCTGACGGCCGTCGGCCGCGCCTGGGACCAGCGGCTGGACAAGATCCGTGCAATCGCCGAACGCATCGAGAGAGCCCGCAGGTCTTGAGGGGAACCGCACATCCGAGTCGAGCGCCGGGCCCGGGGTCAGTTCGCATGTACTGGATGAACCCGGCGAAACTCGGCTAGTCCTCTATACCTTTCGGAATGGCAGACGGGGCGGAGCCAGCGAACCGAACCCTGACCGATCACGCTCGCTGCATCAACGAATTGCCGCGATTCCTGCGGCGGCGTCGTCGAGGATGCCGCCTGCCGCATCCCCTACGACACCCGGCAGCACCACTCGCCACATGTCGAGCACCCAGTCGATCAGCTCGGCGCGGTGTCCCAGAGCGGTCGCAACCTGCTGCGTGCCGAAGAACCCGGCGACGAGCACTCGGGCAGTGGCGGCGACATCCAGCCCCGCCACGAGTTGCCCATTGCTCTCTGCGTCGCGAAGGGCTCCTTCGGTGAGCGCCGTCCAGTTCACGTACGGAGTTGGGAGGTCGGCATCCACGACGTCGGCATCGCGCTGAAGGCGCACGGCGGCTCGGACCATGACGTCGTCTCGGAACTGCCCTGCGACCTCGAGCGACATCGCGACGAGGGAACGCACATCCATGCTCCCGCCCGCCCGATAGGTCTCGACCAGGCCGGGGAGCGCCGAGTAGAAGCGCTCGACGATCGACAGGGCCATCGACCCCTTGCTCGGGAAGTGGTACCCGAGGGCGCCCTTCGTCTTGCCGAGGCGGTCGGCGATGCCCTGGAGAGTGGCTGCCGCGTAGCCGTGCTCGTCGAATTCCTGAGCTGCAGCAAGCAGCAACGTCTCTCTGGTCTCCACCGACCTGCCTTGCACCCTGACACTTCCCCTCTGCAGGCGGCCGCCCTGGCACCCGCGGCACGATCATCTCAGGTTTCGAGCGCGTGTACGAGGACGTCGACCGCTTGGTCAGAGCGAACCGGTCAGAGTCCGCAAGACCGGGCTCGTTCGAATCGGCGGGTCAGGTGCCTTCCTAGTGCTCGCCGGTCTCACGGAGGTAGTGCTTGACCGCCTGGAAGCCGTGCGCTATCGCACCTCCCGCCCGCAGCGCTGCCGCGATGAACACCGTCTCGGAGATCTCGGTCTCCGTCGCGCCCTCCGCGGCGGCGGCCTTCGTGTGCGCCTCGATGCAGTAGACGCACTGCGTGGTCAGCGCGACGGCCAGCGCCATCAGCTCGGTGTACTTGCGCGGGATGGCCATCCCGTCACGGCGGAGCGCCGCGTCATCGAACGCCGTCAGCGCGGTGAACGCATCCGGCGCTCCCCTGCGGAGCTGTCGGGCGAATTGCTTGTCGCGCGGGTCGTGGTAGTGCTCGGCGTACGCCTCACTCATCGGATGCCCCTCTCTTCTTGTCGCCCGTGTCGGGCCGCTGCTGTCTGCAGAGTCCGCCATGACGTGCGCGTCATTCGACATCCCTGGTCAGGGTCGGGATCTCGCCCTCTTCGCCGAAGCCGACCTTGGGGAGAGCCATCGCATCCATGCTGATCGCCTCGCGTTCCGCCCCGACCACGCCGTCGATCGTTCGGGTGCTGCCGGTGAGCGTCTCGCCACGAGCGAGCCGGTCCAGTTGCACCGCCTTCGCGTGGCGGTAGCGCAGCGCGAACACGACGATGCCGAGCGCCACCCAGACCCCGAGCGCGGCCCACACCATGACGGTCACACCCTCGGTGAGCAGGTAGAACTGGTAGCAGCACACCGCGATGCCGACGATGGTGAACGCCCAGTGCAGCCAGAGCGGAAGCTTGAACGGCGACTTCGCGTAGCGCTCCGGGAACAGGTAGCGCATCCGGATCGACGCGAGGATGACGATCACGAACGTGACCTGCCCGATCAGGCTGCCGACGCTGCCGATCACGCTGATGTCGATGTGCGCAACGGCCGGCACGATGCCGATCACGAACATGGTGCACAGCAGCCAGTGCGGGGTGCCGAAGCGCTTGTTCACTGCGCCGATCCGCTTCGGGAACCAGCCGTCATCCACCGCCGCGAGCGCGCTCTTCGAGCCCCACAACAGCTGCGCGTTCATGGTGCCGATGACGGCGACGACCGCGCCGCCGAGGATGAAGAAGTACCAGAGCCACGGCGGCATGAACGTCTTGGCGACCACTGAGAGGGGCTCGCCTGCGACCTTCGCGATCGGCAGGATGCCCGCGGCGGGCAGGGCGATCAGCACGTACATGATCGCGGCGAAGACGGTGCCGCCGATCACGGCGACCGGAATGGTGCGGCCCGGCTTCTTCATCTCACGGCCGAGCTCGGCGACGACAGTGCCACCACCGGTGGCGAAGGTGAGCAGTGCTGCGGCCTGCAGGAGCTTGAGCGTGCCGTTCGGAATCGCCGGCGGGTAGGTGCCCCAATGCACGTGCAGCAGCCCGAGCACGATGAAGCATCCGAACGCGACGAGCATGATGCCGGCGAGCACGATGCCGATGCGCGCTGAGAAGGATGCGCCCATCAGGTTCGCGACGAAGAAGATCGAGATCAGCGTCACGCACACGACGGTCGGATCGAACCAGCGGTTGAGGCTGTTCAGGTAGCTTCCGGCCGCGAGTCCGTAGAGGCTGAGGCTCGCCATCTGGATGATGAAGAACCAGAGGTTGACGAAGCCCATGATCGGATGCACGAGCTTCGTCGCGTAGGTGTAGGTGCCGCCGACGACGGGCATCGAGGCACCGAGCGTCGCGATCGGCACCGAGACGATGAGGATCGCGATCGCGGCCACGATGAACGCGATCGGAACTCCACCGCCGGTCATAGCGATCGCCACGCCGGTCAGCGAGACGACGCCGCCACCGACGATCTGATGGAACGAGATCCCGAGCGCCTGTGGCGTGGTGATGGTTCTCTTCAGGTTCTCCTGGTTCAGCGTGGCGGCTGAGTTCGCGGTGGCAGCTGAGTTCGCCGTGCCGGCTGATGGGGCATCCATGTCACTCTCCATTCGAATCGGGCCCGCGACTCTGCGGGCTTCGGATATTGACCGGGAGTCAACATCCGATCGAGTCCTTCAACATCTTGTGCAATCTCCACACATGGTGAGCGGTTTGTCAATAGTTTGTTGATGCGATCCACGGTTCGTTGACTTCCTCGTGGTTTTGACCCATGCTCGTGATGGCACCACTCGCCGCGGCTCGACGCCCGGCGATCACTGGACAGAAAGAGATCGACTATGGCGCAGATGCGTTCACGGCCGGCCACCGCCGGCGGCATCCCCGATGAGGGGATTCGTCCGACGGTCGACGGTGAACGGCTCATCGCCGTGTTCTCGGCGCTGGTCGAACCGCTCGGTCGATCTCTGCCGCCGTCGACGGAGGTGGTGCTGCACGACCTCAGCAAGCTGCCGAACTCGATCGTCGCCATCCACGGCGACGTGACGGGCAGGCGGGTCGGAGACCCGGCGACCGACCTGCTGCTGAAGAAGCTCCACGAGCTCTCCGAAGACCACATCGTCGGCTACGAGACCCACCTGGCCGACGGGCGCCGCATCCGGTCCTCGACCATGATCATCCGGGATGTCACCGGCCAGCCGGTCGCCGCGCTCTGCCTCAACTCCGACCTGTCGGTGTGGGAATCGGTGCAAGACATCGCGACCTCGATGCTCGACCTCACCGGCATGCGCAAGCCGACCCAGCAGGCGGGCGAGCCGCGCATCGTGCCGGCTCAGGCATCCGACGAGGCGGAGCCGGAGGTGTTCGTCACGGATGTCGACCAGCTCGCGTCGCACCTCATCAGGCAGGCCGTGTCGAACGTGGATGTGCCGGTCGAGCTCATGCAGAAGCGGCACAAGGTGGCCGTGGTGCGCGACCTCAAGGACCGCGGCATGTTCCATCTGCGCGACGCCATCGACATGATCGCGACGACGCTCGGGGTCACCCGGTTCACCATCTACAACTACCTGAACGAGATCGCCGACGAGGATGCCGCCGACTCGGATGACGAGCCACTTCAGATCGGAAAGGAAGGCTGATGACCAGCGCACACGAATTCGACTCCATCGGAATGGACAGGCTGCGCGAGATCGGCAGCCTGAAGTGGACGATGTTCCCCGGCAAGATCGGTGCGTTCGTCGCCGAGATGGACTTCGGATGCGCACCCGCGATCGCGAAGGCACTGCACGAGAGCGTGGACGACGGCCTCTTCGGTTACCTTCCGCCCGCGGTGTCCGAAGCGATGTCGGAGGCCTGCGCGGCGTGGCAGAAGTCGCGATACGGGTGGGGCGTGCCTGCTGCACGCGTGCATCCGCTCCCCGATGTCATCAAGGGCCTCGAGGTCGCCATCGAGCAGTTCTCCGCTCCCGGCTCGAAGATCGTGCTGCCGACACCGGCGTACATGCCGTTCCTGTCGGTGCCGCCGACGCTCGGGCGCGAGATCATCCAGGTGCCGATGCTCGTGCGCGACGGACGGTACGAGTTCGACCTCGATGGTCTCGACCTGGCGTTCCACGACGGCGGAGGGCTGCTCATCCTCTGCAACCCATACAACCCGCTCGGCCGCGTCTTCAGCCGCGAGGAACTGCTCGCCGTGAGCGAGGTCGTCGAGCGCAACGGCGCGCGCGTCTTCTCCGACGAGATCCACGCGCCGCTGGTGTACCCGGGCGGACAGCACGTGCCGTACGCGAGCGTGTCGGAGGTCGCGGCATCCCATACCATCACCTCGACCAGCGCCTCCAAGGCGTGGAACCTGCCCGGGCTGAAGTGCGCGCAGATCATCATCAGCAACGACGCCGACGCCGAGGTGTGGGAGCGCATCGGATTCATGGCGAGCCACGGCGCGAGCAATCCCGGCGTGATCGCCAACACCGCTGCCTACAGCGCCGGCGCCGACTGGCTCGCGGGCACGGTCGACTACCTCGACGGCAACCGCCGGCTGCTCGGCGACCTGCTGGCCGAGCACCTGCCGGAGATCGGCTACACGGCTCCCGAGGGCACGTACATCGCGTGGCTGGATGCCCGCGCTCTCGAACTCGAGGTGCCTCCCGCGGACTTCTTCCGCGAGCGCGCCGGCGTGGCCATGACCGACGGATCGTCGTGCGGTGAGGCCGGGGTCGGGTTCATGCGGTTCATCTTCGCCACTCCACGACCGATCATCGAGCAGGCCGTCAGGCAGATGGCCGACGCCGTGAAGCGCCGGTGACCGCCCCGGATGCCGGACTCGGCTCGGTGACGACCGCGCCGGCCGGCCCGCGCGACCGCACCGTCGCGAACCGAGTGCGCCTCGTCGTCGCCCAGCTGCTCTGCGGCGTGGGCATCGCGTCGGGGGTCGCGGTCGGCGGCGTGCTCGCCGAGAAGCTCTCCGGCGTGATGGGCGTCGCCGGCTTCGCGCAGACGGCGAGCATCATCGGTGCCGGACTGATGGCGATCCCGTTGGCTCGGCTCGCCGTGCGGCACGGGCGTCGCTGGTCGCTCACGCTCGGGTTCACGACCGCCGCGATCGGTGCCGTGTTCATCCTGGTCGCGGCCACGAGCGGACAGTTCTGGCTCTACCTGATCGCGATGGTGCTGTTCGGTTCGGGCACCGCGACGAACCTGCAGTCGCGGTACGCCGCGATGGAGTTCTCCCGACCGGGCGCCGAGGCACGTTCGATGTCGATCGTGCTCTGGGCCACGACCGTCGGCTCGATCGCCGGTCCGAATCTCTCCGCGCCGGGCGCGAATCTGGGCAAGGCGCTGGGGCTCGTGCCGCTGAGCGGTCCGTACCTCTTCTCGCTGGTGGGCTTCGTACTGGCCGCGATCGTGACGGTCGGCATCCGTCCCGTCGCGGGGCACGCGCCGGGCAACGACCCGACTCCCGCCGGAGAGGCTCCGGTCGGGGCGCTCGCCGCGCTCCGGACAGCCCTGCGAACACCTCGCGCGGTGTTCGCGATCGCGTGCATCGTCACCGGTCAGATGATGATGGCCGCGGTCATGGTGATGACCCCGGTGAGCATGAACAACGACGGGATGTCGCTCGAGTTCGTCGGCATCGTGATCAGCGTGCACATCGTCGGCATGTATGCAGCGAGCCCGGTCTTCGGCTGGCTGACCGACAAGACGAGCGCTCAGACCGTCGCCTGGATTGGCGCGGCCCTGTTCGTCGCATCGTTCGCCCTCGGCGCGTGGGACGGCGCCGCGCACTCAGCGATGCCGCGGCTGATGGCGGCTCTCTTCCTGCTCGGCCTCGGCTGGTCGGCGTGTTTGATCGGCGGGTCCGCGATGCTCGTCGAGTCGGTGCCCGCGCACATCCGTGTTCCGCTGCAGGGCGGAGTGGATGCCTCGATGAACTTCGGTGCCGCGGCTCTCGGCGCCCTGGCCGGACCGGTGCTCGCGCTCGGCGGGTTCTTCGCGGTCAACGTGATGGCTGCCGCGGTGCTCGCGGTGCTCGTGTGGGCCGGGGTGCGGGCGCGGGTGCGCCGGTCCTCCATTCAGTCGACATGACATCCGCCTGGATGCATGCCAAATCGGCATGTTCTCGGCAGGAGAGCGCGATCTGTCATGTTGACGGGTTTGGTATGACGCGGCGAGGCCGCGCGCAGCACCGAGCGTCAGAACAAGGGCCAGGGGGTGGCGGGCATCCAGCCGCTGGGGGCCGGGAACCGGCCGGTGCCGAGCATCCGCGTGCAGCGATCGGCGAAAGCCTCGAGCTCGGCCGCGGAGAGCAGGGTGGCCAGCTCGCGCCCGAGTTCGTGGCGGAGGGATGCCAGCACTCGCGCGACTCCGTCGGCCTCCTCTGCGGTGAACGGCTCCCGCACCCACCCCCACAGCACGGTGCGCAGCTTGGGCTCGGTGTGGAACGTGAGGCCGTGGTCGACGCCGAAGCGGTGGCCGTCCGGCATGGCGAGCACATGGCCGCCCTTGCGGTCCGCGTTGTTGACGATCGCGTCGAAGACGGCCATGCGTCGCAGGGCCGGCGAGTCCTCGTGCACGAGCGCGATGGAGCCGCCGTCCTCATCGGCACCATCGAAGACGCGGCACCATCCGCGTGGAACGCCGGCGGACGGCACCACGTCCACCGCTGACTGCGCCGTGTCGACATGCTGCCAGAGCTGCAGCATGCCTTCGCCGAGCGGTCCGTCGCCGATCCAGGTGGGCGGGACGAGGTTCCAGTCCAGGCGTTCCGACACCAGATAGGCGGCGAACTCGCGGTCGGCGAGATCGCCGTCGGGAAAGTCCCACAGCGGCTTCTCGCCCTCGCGCGGCTTGTAGACGACGGGCACGTCGCCGATCGAGGCGAGGAACGTCTCGTTCGACGCGGCGGGGATGCGCGCGACCAGCTCGACCTCTCCGCTCAGCACCGGCGTCCGATTCTCGTCGACCTCGCGGTTCGCCTGTTCGCCGTTCACGACGCGCCGGCTCCGCCGCCCACGGCATCCATCTCGGCGACGCCGTCGCGGAGCCAAGCGAGGTCGCCGGCATCCGTATTCGTGCCGATCACGCGGGGGTTGCCTGCGCCATAGTGCACGATCGAGACGGATGCCGGCCCGACGCTGATGCGCTGGAAGTGGTCGAGGTGCATGCCGAAGGCATCCGCCAGCACCGACTTGATGACATCACCGTGGCTCACCGCCACCCACACCGCCTTGGGGCCGTGCTCGGCCGTGACCCCGGCATCCTGCCGGCGAACCGCCGCGACCGCCCTCGCCTGCATGGCCGCCATGGATTCGCCGCCCGGGAAGACGACGGATGCCGGCTTCGTCTGCACCTGTCCCCACAGCTTCTCGCGCGCCAGCTCGCTCAGCCGCCGACCCTGCCATTCGCCGTAGTCGCACTCGGTGAGACCGGGCTCGATCGACAGCGGCGGCGAGCCCGGCTGCTCGGCCAGCACGATGCTGGCGGTCTCGCGGCATCTCTCCAGCGGACTGGACACGATGGCCGCGAGCCGGACGGCGCCTAGTCGCTGGGCGGTGCGTTCAGCTTGCGCGCGGCCCACGTCGTCGAGAGGTACACCCGTCGCGCGACCTACGAGGACGCCCGCGGCATTGGCCGCGGTGCGTCCATGCCGGACGAGCATCACCGTGGCCATGCTTCGAGAGTAGGACGCATGCCTGGACTCGGTTGCTGTCGCGTCAACGCACGATCAGCACGGGGCAGTTCGCGTGCGAGGCGCACTCCGAGCTCACCGAACCCAGCAGCAGACCCGCGAATCCGCCGCGTCCGCGGGAGCCCAGCACGAGCATCTCGGCACCCTTGCTGCGCTCGATGAGCACCTGCGCAGGATGCCCGTGCTGCACCACCGTGGTCAGGAGAGCCGGTCGGTCGGTTCCGTAGGCATCCTTCAGCGCTTCGTCGAGGATGTCGCGGGCGATGTCTTCGAAGGATGGATCGGCCGACATCGCGTAGGGCGACACGGCGACCGGATAGCTCCACGTCGTCACCGCCTCGATCCGTGCTCCGAGGAGTCGCGACAGGCGGTCCGCCTGCCGGAGTGCGGCGATCGACTGCTCGGAGCCGTCGACGCCGACGACGATCTTGGGTTGTTCGGACTGCGGCTGCGATGTGTTCTCGCTTGTCTCGCTCATTTCTTCAGCATGTGTCGGAGAACGGATTCGCGCCACCACCAGGACGGGTGAGATGAGCGCACCCGGGCGGCGCCAACCATTCAGCTGACTCGAATTGCGGGTGTCCGGCATCCACACCCGCAATTCGCGTCCGCGGAGGCGTCGGTCGTGCCCGGCGGCCTCGTCGACCAGCGTGACAGGATGACGGTATGACCGGCACCCTGCACATCACCGGCGATGCTGCCGCCGATGAACTGCTCTCCACCTCCCCGCTCGCGCTGCTTCTGGGCATGCTGCTCGACCAGCAGGTCGCCATGGAGACCGCGTTCAGCGGCCCGGCGAAGATCCGCGACCGCATGGGCGGGCTCGACGCCGCCGCGATCGCGGACGACGATCCTTCAGGCTTCGCCAAGCTCTGCGCGACGCCGCCCGCCGTCCACCGCTTCCCCGGTTCGATGGCGGCGCGCATCCAGGCGGTGTGCCGGGCCATCGTCGCCGACTGGGGCGGCGACGCGGCCGCGATCTGGACAGAGGGAGACCCCGACGGCGCCGAGGTGCTGAAGCGACTGCGCACGCTTCCCGGCTTCGGCGACCAGAAGGCGCGCATCTTCCTCGCCCTGCTCGGCAAGCAGTACGGATACGACGGCGCCGGCTGGCGAGAGACCGCCGGTGACTACGGCGACGAGGGTTCGTACCGGTCCGTCGCGGACATCGTGGACGAGGCATCCCTCACCCGAGTACGAGAGAACAAGCGGGCGGCGAAGGCCGCCGCGAAGGGAGCCCGATGACGTACGTCGCCCGCGACGACCGCTACGACAGGATGCTGTACCGCCGCACCGGACGCAGCGGCCTCGACCTGCCTGCGCTGTCGCTCGGGCTGTGGCACAACTTCGGCGACGACCGTCCGATGCAGACGCAGCGCGCGATCGTGCGGCGTGCGTTCGACCTGGGCATCACGCACTTCGACCTCGCGAACAACTACGGCCCGCCGTACGGCTCGGCGGAGACGAACTTCGGCCGCATCCTGCGCGAGGATCTCCTGCCCTACCGTGACGAGCTCATCCTCTCGACGAAGGCGGGCTGGGACATGTGGCCAGGGCCCTACGGCCAGGGCGGCGGCAGCAGAAAGTACGTGCTGGCCAGCCTCGATCAGTCGCTGAAGCGCATGGGCGTGGACTACGTCGACATCTTCTACTCGCACCGCCCCGACCCCTCGACGCCGCTCGAGGAGACCATGGGCGCACTCGACACCGCCGTGCGCAGCGGCAAGGCGCTCTACGTCGGAATCTCGTCGTACAACGCGGAGGACACACGCAAGGCGGCCGCGATCCTCACCGACCTCGGTACCCCGCTGCTGATCCACCAGCCGTCGTACTCGATGCTCAATCGCTGGATCGAGACGGAGGGGCTGCTGGATGCCGCGGGCGAGCTCGGCATCGGAGTCATCGGCTTCACCGCGCTCGCGCAGGGCATGCTCACCGGGAAGTACCTGAACGGCATCCCTGCCGGGTCGCGTGCGTCACGAGCGTCGTCGCTCCCCGACGAGCTGCTGTCGGATGCCGCCCTCGCGCGCATCCGCTCGCTTGCCGACATCGCGGAGGAACGCAATCAGACCCTGGCGCAGCTCGCCCTCGCCTGGGCGCTTCGGGACTCGCGGGTGACCTCGCTCGTGATCGGTGCGAGCAGCGTCGAGCAGCTCGAGCAGAACGTGGCTGCGCTCGACCATCTCGACTTCACCGATGACGAGCTGACGGCGATCGACGAGCACGCGGTGGACTCCGGCGTCGATCTCTGGGCGACCGCACGACGGGGCGAACTGGGCTGACGGCGGCGGGCAGGACGCTCGCTTAACGCCCAGGCTGAGCATAGGGTTCGTACAGAGCCCGTTCGAGAAGTTTCCATACTCTCGAGAAGCAGTCGGGGTATCCCCCCAAAACTCCCGGCCGCAGGAAGGCGATCCGCCCGAGATCGTCTCCAGATCCCCGGATGAGCCGTTGAGGACATCCGGGGATCGCTCTACGCCCGCATCCCGCGGCCATAGTCTGTGGTCATGGCCCCCACGACACAGCCCGTCACCGTGACCGTCACCGGAGCGGGAGGGCAGATCGGCTACGCGCTGCTGTTCCGCATCGCATCGGGGCAGTTGCTGGGCCCGGACACGCCTGTGCGGCTGAACCTGCTCGAGATCCCGCTGGGACTCCGGGCAGCAGAGGGAACCGCCCTCGAGCTCATCGACGGCGCGTTCCCGCTGCTGGCATCCGTCGACGTGACGGATGACGACGCCGCCGCCTTCGACGGAACGAACGTCGCGCTGCTGGTCGGCGCGCGGCCACGATCGGCCGGCATGGAGCGGGCCGACCTCCTCGAGGCGAACGCGGCCATCTTCGGACCGCAGGGGCGCGCGATCAACGAGCATGCGGCATCCGACGTGCGCGTGCTCGTCGTGGGCAACCCGGCCAACACGAACGCGCTGATCGCGTCGGCGCACGCACCGGACGTGCCGCCCGAGCGGTTCACCGCGATGACCCGGCTCGACCACAACCGGGCCGTCGCGCAGCTCGCGCTAAAGGCCGAGGCGCCCGTGACGGATGTCGACGGCGTGATCGTGTGGGGCAACCACTCGGCGACGCAGTATCCGGATGTCTCGCACGCGACGGTCGACGGCCGCCCGGCTCTCGAGGTGGTCGACGAGGCCTGGTGCGAGGAGGTGTTCGTGCCGAAGGTCGCTAGACGCGGGGCGGAGATCATCGAGGTGCGCGGTGCGTCGAGCGCGGCATCCGCGGCGAACGCCGCCATCGACCACGTGTACGACTGGGTGAACGGGACCGGCGATCGCTGGACGTCGGCGGGCGTCACGACGAGCGGGCCGAACGCGGAGGCGGCAGCGTCGTACGGCATACCCGAAGGCCTGGTCTGCTCGCTGCCGGTGCGGTCACAGGGCGGCGAGTGGCAGGTGGTGACCGGACTCGAGAACTCGGCGGTGGCGCGGGCGCACATCGAGGCATCCGTCGCCGAACTCATCGACGAGCGCGAGGCCGTGCGCGCGCTGAGCCTGCTGCCCGGCTGAGTCTCCGCGGTTCGTGCGCCTGCGAGCCCGTCGACCGCGGACTCGCGCCCCGTCGACCGCGGACTCGCGCCCCCGAATCCGGGGCGTCCTCTCGGCTGGGTGCAGGATCGTGACCATGCAGCTGTCCAGCACGTCCACGCAGCGCACGTACCGGCACCTGCGGTTGGCCGTCATCGGCGCGGCCGTGATGACACTGGTGACGCTCGTCGTCGTCACGATCGCCGTCGGCCCGGTCTCCAGCCTCAGCGCGCTCTACTACACGCCGGGCGGAACGGCCTTCACCGGGGCACTGTTCGGAATCACGCTCGGCCTGGTCGCGCTATCCGGCCACAGCGTCGAGCAGGTACTGCTCGACATCGCCGCGTGGTTCGCCGCCTTGATCGCGGTGCTGCCGACGCCGATCGCGGCCCGGGATGCGCCAGGAGTCGCCGGGCTGTGCCCTGACGGGACGGTATGCGTTCCGGCGACGGCGACGGCCGCGGCAACCGTGGGGATCATCGTGGTGGCCGCGATGGGCATCCTCACCTCGATCGTCGCGGTCTGGCTCGCCGCGGCACGCCACCGCCTCAACGCCGGAGTCGTGGTTCCCGCGGCGGTCGTGGTCGCTGTGTCGATCGGCTTCGTGGTCTGGCTCGACGTCGGGCAGCATGCCCTGCTCGCGATCGGCCACCTGGTCGTCACGGGAGTCTTCTTCTGCATCATGATCGCCGTGTCGGTGGTCTCGGCGATCACGGCACGCGCTCCGTGGCGCGGGCTCTACATCGTCGTGACGGTGGGGATGTGCGTCAGCCTCGTCTACCTCGCCGTGGTGTTCTTCACCCACCTCTCCGGCGCGGGAGCCGGCCAGCCGTGGATCCTCTTCGGCGAGGTCGCCCTCATCGTCTTCTTCGCGGTCTTCTGGATCGGGCAGACGGCGCAGAAGTGGAACGAGCTCGACCCGGCGCTCAGCGCCGTGCGTTGACCTACGCGTCCTTCCGCAGCTGCATCAGCAGCTGCGGGGCGCGACGGTCGAGGATGCCGCCACCGATCCGCACGCCGATCGCGAGGCTGATCGGGCCGAGCGCGGCGCCGACCACGAGGGCGATCCATCCCCACAGCAACTGCCCGGTCACCACGTTCACGATCAGCAGCACGATCTCCGGCGCGGTGAGCAGGGCGAGCACGCCCCAGGTGAGGAACGTGGATCCGAGCAGCGCGGTGTTCGCGCCTGGACGCGTCTTGAACGGGTTGTCCCCCGGTGCGGGAGCCGGATAGACCAGCACCGCCGAGGTCACCGAGCACACGGCCAAGCCGCCGAGCAGCAGACCGAAGGCGAGTCCGAGCAGGCCGGGCACGAGCATCCACTGCTGGCTGGCGCCTGCGGTGATCAGCGTGACGGCCACCGCTGCCGGCAGGCCGAAGGTGAGCACGGCGGATGCCCGCCCCCAGCGGTCGGCGCGCCCCGGCACGCCCTTGCTGACGTGCAGTACGAACGCGGTGGAGTCGTACGACACGTCGGCGATCAGGGTGACTCCGAGGAGGAACGCGACCATCGGTCCCGACCACAGAAGCAGCGCGTGGAAGTGGGTCAGCGACGAGTAGAACCAGAACAGGATCGGCATCACCGGAATGATCACGAGCTGCCGAACGTAGCGCGGATCACGGAACCAGTAGAGCAGGCAGCGCGCCGCGATCGCTCCGGCCGGGGTGGCGGGCAGCCGGCCGAAGAGGCCTAGCTTGCCCTGCGCGCGCACTCTGGATGCCGCGTGCACCGGCGTGACGAGCGCCCGGGAGAGCCCCCACCGCCACACCAGGAACACCACGGCGATCGTGGCCGCGCCGATCAGGGCTCGCAGCACGGCGCCGAGCGGGTCGCCGAGCGCGGCCTGCGACGGGATGGCCCAGATCGCCCCGAGCGGGGTCCACGACATGGCGTCGCCGAGGCTGGGCAGCGCGTCGGCCGAGTGCCGCAGCGACGACGTCACACCGACGATGATCGGCCCCAGCAGCACGAGCGGGATGAAGATGAGGATGCCCGCCGCCTCACGGAACCTGCGCCCCGACGCCAGCCCGGCCGCAGCGGACGTGACGGCGCGGGACAGCATGATGCAGAGCAGCGCGCCGGCGATTCCGCACAGCAGTGCGAGCACGGCGATTCCGGGCATCCGGAGCCACGATCCGAACGTGAAGACCGAAGCGACCATCGTGATCGCGCCGGGAATCGCGACCACGCCCGAGATGAGCAGACCGGTCAGCAGCTTGTTCAGCGGGATCGGGTACACGGCCAGGTGCGGGGCATCCAGAGTCTGTTCGACGGAGAAGAACAGGGGAAGGATCGCCCAGCCGAGCGTGAGGGTGGAGCCGGCGAGCACGACGACCGCGCGCACGATCTCCACCGGCGCAAGGTTCAGCGCGAACAGGCCGACGATGACCATGCCGAGCACGAACAGCCCGTACAGGCCCCCGATGATGACGGCGATGAGCTGACCGATGCTGCGCTTGAGGCTGCCCAGCAGAACCAGTAGCCGGAGCCTTACGAGTGCTGCAACCACTCCGGCCCCTCCTGCACACGGCGGCCGCCGACGAGCTGCACGAAGCGGTCCTCGAGATCGGCGCCGGCACGCACCTCGTCGACCGTTCCGGATGCCACGACGTGCCCGTTCGTGATCACGGCGACGTGGTCGCACATGCGCTGCACGAGGTCCATGACGTGCGAGGAGACGATCACGGTGCCGCCGCCGCGCACGAATCCGCCGAGGATGTCGCGGATGTTCGCGGCAGACACCGGGTCGACGGACTCGAACGGCTCGTCGAGCACGAGCAGCCTCGGGGCGTGCACCATGGCGCAGGCCAGCGCGATCTTCTTCGTCATGCCGGCGGAGTAGTCGACGACGAGAGTGCCGGCCGCCTCTTGAAGGTCGAGGAGCTGCAGCAGGTCCTTCGTGCGCGAGACCGCGGTCGGACGATCCATGCCGCTGAGCAGTCCTGCGTACACGACGAGCTGCTCGCCGGTGAGCCGGTCGAAGAGCCGGGCGCCGTCGGAGAGCACCCCGATCTGGGCCTTCGCCTCCAGCGGCCGCGCCCACACGTCGATGCCGTGCACCGCCACGGCGCCGGCATCCGGCTTGAGCAGCCCGGTCGCCATGCTCAGCGTGGTCGTCTTGCCCGCACCGTTCGGTCCGACCAGCCCGTAGAAGCTGCCGATCGGTACGTCGAGGCTGATCCCGTCGACGGCGTGTTTCTGGCCGAATGACTTATAGAGGCCGCGGATCGACAGGGCAGCGCCCGGGTCGGGAGCGGGCGGTGCGTACTGTGTCGGCGGGTTGACGGCGTCGGTCATGGCATCCTTCCGAAGCCGCTTACGCTACCAGCCGATGGCGCGCCATGCCGAGACGAAGCCGACCATCCAGCACGCCACGCACAGCACGAACGCGCCGAGCGTGATCCACCAGCTCGACGCGCGGCGCAGCATGCGCACCAGACCCCCGACGAACCCGGCGAGGGCGACGACGACGGATGCCGCACCCGCGGCGAACAGGCACGCGACAGCCGCCTCCGAGCTGCACGACTGCGGAGGGCAATAGTCGAGGAAGGCGAGCCCGAAGATGGCAGCGAACGACGCGATGCTGATGAAAGCCCCGGTGACGAGCCACACGACGATCGAGACGATGATGTCCCAGACGATGTAGGGCGGCTTCACCTCCTGGACGGTCATGGAGGGAGTCTACGAACCGTGTATGAGCATCCGCCCGACGAGCTATGGCCACGCGATGTGAGCCGGGACGGCGCAGCACGGTCGCATGCCGAACCGGTGCAGTCAAGTCCTCGACGCGGCCGGGAAGAGCGGTGAGCCTTGCAGATTCCAAGGAAAGAGGAATCGCATGCGCAAGTTCTTCACCGTGCTCACGATCGGCATCGTCGCGCTGATCGCGTACACCTACGGTGCGAAGGCCGGTCGCGGCAGGTATCGCGAGATCAAGGCGGGCATCGATGCGATGTGGAACGACCCGCGCGTGAAGAAGGCCCGCAAGAAGGCCATGAAGCGCGCGGAGAAGGCCGCGAAGTCGATGTAGCCGGCACCGCCGGAATGACGAACGAACCGGAAGATCAGGAGAAGAGACATGGCCGAGATGAACGAGAAGTCCCTCAAGGACGGCGTGGATGACGCCGCGGACAAGGCGCATGGCGCCGTTGACGAGGCTGCGGGCACCGTTTCGGAACGGATGAGCGACGCATCCCGATCCGCATCGCGAGGCGTCGGCGAGGCAAGCGGCGCCGCGCACGACATGGTCGACGACGCGCAGCGGAAGGTCTCGCGGGGACTCGACCAGGCCGACGCGTCGCTCGACGATATGCGCGACACCGCGATCGAGACGACCAGGGAGAACCCACTCAGGGTCATCCTCATGGTCGCCGCTATCGCGGCCGCGGTGGGCTTCGTCGTGGGGATGGCGTCCTCCCGACGGTCCTGACCGCGCGGCGGGACTCACCCGTCGAATGTGAAGTCCGCACCGTATCGCGGCGATCTCTACACGTCTGCATAGCGTGAGTTCGTGGCGGATACGAGCGCGCGACCGGCCACGGCGGACGAGGGCGCCGGGCCGAGCATCCGCACGCTGCTGATCCTGTCGCTTCCGGCGCTCGCGATCGGCATCGTCTCTGCGGTGGTGCTGTGGCTGCTCGATCTGGTCTCGGAGTGGCTGCAGGACGGCCTGTGGGATGCCCTGCCGCACGCGTTCGGGATCGGCACCGACAACCCGTGGTGGATCCTCACCGTTCTCACCGTGACGGGCTTCGCCGTCGGGCTGGTCGTCTGGCTCATGCCGGGACACGGCGGACCGGATTCCGCCACGACCGGCCTCGATTCGCCGCCGCCTCCGGCGCGCACGCTTCCGAGCATCGCCGTGGTGGTCATCCTCGGGCTGGCCGGTGGGGTGAGCCTCGGACCGGAGAACCCGATCATCGCGATCAACTCGGCGCTCGCCGTGGTCGCGATGGCGCGGTTCGCCTCGAAGGTTCCGCCGAGGCTCGTGATGCTCCTGGCGTCGTCGGGCACGATCGGTGCACTGTTCGGCACGCCGGTCGCCGCCGCGCTGGTGCTCACGGGTACGGTCGCCGCCGTCAAGGGCGGCGGCTCGCTGTGGGACAAGCTCTTCCTCCCGGTCGCCGCGGCGGCGGCCGGCTCGGTGACGATGCACCTGCTCGGCGGGCAGAGCATCGCGTTCCACCTGCCGCCGCTCGGCGCGCCGCAGCCGCTCGACTTTCTCACCGGGACCGCCGTCGCCATGTTCTCCGCCGGAGTCGGGATCGCGGCCGCGTTCGTGTTCCCGTACCTGCACTCCAGGTTTCACGCGCTGCGGCATCCGTTGATCTTCACCACGTTCGGCGGCCTGGTCCTCGGGTTGCTCGGCATCGTCGGCGGACCGCTCACGCTCTTCAAGGGACTCGAGCAGACCGGCGAGCTGCTCGCGCATCCGGAGCGCTACTCGGCTGGCGCTCTTGCGCTCTTCGCCGGGGTGAAGATCGTGGCGCTGCTCGTCGCGGCGAGCGCCGGTTTCCGCGGCGGCCGAGTCTTTCCCGCGGTCTTCATCGGGGTTGCGATCGGCCTGTTCGCGCACGCCGTCATTCCCGGCATGCCGCTCGGCCTCGCCGTCGCGTGCGGCGGCCTCGGCATCGTGATGGTCGAGACGCGGGACGGCTGGATCGCCCTGTTCCTCGGCGTCGCCCTCACCGGAGACCTCACCGTGCTGCCGATCCTCTGCGTCATCACGCTCCCGACCTGGCTGCTCATCACGAAGGCGCCGCCGTTCGAGATCGCGGCGAAGCGTCCGCTTCTGGCGAGGGCCTAACGCCACTTTTGGACAGGTCTGTCTGATAGGATGCGCGCATGGCAGCACGCGACAAGGGCCCGTCGCCACGGGAGCGTCTGCTCGCCGCCGCCGACGAGCTGTTCTACGACGAGGGCATCCACACCGTCGGCATCGATCGCATCATCGAGAAGGCCGGCGTGGCCAAGGGCTCGCTCTACTACAACTTCGACGGCAAGGACGACCTGGTGCGCGAGTACCTGCTCGGCCGTCACGCCCGCATGGCCGCGCGCCTCGAGGGGGCGATCGCGACCGTCGACGACCCCCGAGCGAAGGTGCTCGCCGTGTTCGACGAGCTCGGTGATGTGCTCCGCGATCCCGGCTATCGCGGATGCGCGTTCTCCCGCGCGCTCGCCGAGGCCCAGCCGGGCAGCGCCGAGGTCGAGGAGTCCGCGAGCTACCGCGGCTGGCTGCACGGCCTGTTCGGCCGGCTCGCCAACGCACTCGACGTGACGGATGCCCCGACCCTCGCCGAGCGGCTGCTCGTGGTCTACGACGGGGCTCGCATGGGATTCCAGATGGACGGCGATCCGCGGGTGGCGCAAACGGCGCGCGCCCTGGCCGAGCAGCTCATCGACGCCGACGTGCGCGCATCCGCGAACCGCTGATCGCTGACCCGACCTGCCGGCCGGGTCAGCGCAGTCGATGCTGCCTGGGCGCTGGGATGCCTCAGACGGTTGCGGTGCAGCCGGTGGTCGTCGCCACGGTCGCCGTGCGGGCGACGCGCTCGGCCGCTGCCCTGCGCTGCTGGGCGACGAGCCGCTGCTGCGCGAGCAGGCCGACGACCGCGGCGAGCGCGATGACGACGCCGTAGAGCACGACGGTCGACATGAGCCCGAGCGGGGCGATGAGGAGTCCGCCGAGGATGGCCGGCAGACCGAAGGACAGATAGGCAACCGTGTAGACGGCGGCGAAGAGTCCGGCCCGCTCGTGCGGAAGCGCGATGCCGGTGAGCACGCGGAGCGCTCCGGACAGCGACGCACCGAAGCCGGATCCGCCGATCACGCCGCCGATGATGAAGAGTGCGAGCGAGCCGCCGTAGACGGACGCCACGATGATCGCGCCGCCGATGAACACCGCCACGACCGCGTACAGCAGCACCCGGCGCACCGCGATACGGCCGAGCACGAATCCGGCGACGGCGGCGGCTGCCGGTGCGGCGAATGCCGTGACGCCGTCGACCGCGCCGCTGTCGATGTGGAACACGCGAAGCACGATCATCGGGCCCAGGCCGAGGAACAGCGCGCCGAGGGTCCAGGTGGCGACGATGCCGGGGACGGCGGCACCGAACTCGGCCCGTGCCGCACGCGGCACGGCGACGCGCGGAACCAGACTGGGCACCGCACCGCTCTGGCGGGTCGATGTCTCGGGCGCGAGCACGGCCACCACGAGGCCGAGAACCGCGACCGCGGCGAGCACCGCGAACACGACGGCATCCGCTGCGACGGTGAACTGCATCGCGAGTCCGGCGAACAGCGCACCCAGCGCGAGCCCGGCCGGCGGCACAGCGCCGCCCATGATGGAGCCGAGTCGCTTGAACCGCTCCGGTGCGAGCTCGACCATGGATGCCGTGAACGCACTGGTCGCTGCGCCGGTCGCGATGCCCTGCAGTGTGCGCGCCGCCGTCACCCACCAGATGTCGGATGCCACGACGAAGCCGAGCATCGCCACGGCCTGCACGGCGAGCGCCGCGATGAGCACCGGGCGCCGTCCTACGTGATCCGACAGCTTGCCGGTGACCAGCAGGGCCGCAATCAGGCCGAACGCGTAGGCCGCGAACGCGATCGTGAGCGTCCACGCCGGAAAGCCCCACTCCTGCTGCAGCAGCAGAAGGATCGGTGTCGGCGCACCGGACGCCAGGTACAGACCGACGGCGGCGAGCGACGTTCCGACGAACGCTGCTCCTCTCGGAAGAGCGAAGCGCCGTTTCACGGTCGCCACAGGCGCGGTGGGGTCCTCGACACGGGGCGAGACCTGTGAAGTCATGCTGGCCTTCTCTCTTTGAACCGATCTGTTCAAGAGATTAGACCGATCTGTTCAAGAAGGCAACAGCGGCCGGCCGTGCGCGCGGCGCTCAGACGCTGTTCGGATCCAGGTTCAGCGTCGTCCCCTCGTAGAGGTACTGCTGGTCGCCGAAAACCTGAAGGTTCGCGTTGAGCCAGATCAGGTCTTCGACCGTGATACCGAATCGCTTCGCCACGACAGACGTGATGTCCCCGGGCGCGATGAGGTAGCTCTTCGGCGCACCGCCGGAGGTCGTCGCCGTCACGCTGCCCGCAGCATACGTGCGGGCACCGCCGTCGACCGGATGCACGTTGGACTGGCGCACGGGGACGTTCCAGCTCACCGTGTCGACGGCCAGAACCTTGTTCGGTCCGAGCTCCACAGGGACGCCGTCGCCCGAAGCGACCGAGGAGTACGTGACCAGCGCGACGAGGTACGACGGCTGATCCTCCGAACCGAGCGACACGGACGAGCTCTGCGGCGAGGTTGTCGGCCCGCCAAGCAGATGGTCGCCGACTCCGTGCCAGGTGAGACCGTCACCGACCTTGGGCGGGATGTCGAGCAGCGTGACCGACACCGGGATCGGCACGGTCGAGGTGAACCCGGAGTACTGCGCGGTGAACGTGTTGTCACCGTTCGCGACCACTTTGTACTGGTAGTGGATGCTTCCCTTCGGCGACGCGACATCGCCCTGCGCCACGACGGTCCCCGCCGGCACCGGGATCAGCGTGGGAGCCGGCTCGGACGTCTCACCCGGCTCCGGAGTGGCCGGATGCGAGATGGCCGGGTCGGCTGCCGCGGCCGGAGTCGTCGTGCGCGCCGTGGGCGTGGGAGACGACGAGTGGCTGTGCGTGGGACGAGCTTTGGTGGTGGCGGCAGCGAGGCTGCATCCGCTCAGCGCGGTCACGACCGCGATCGACACCCCGATGGCGACGAACCAGCGCGCCTTCGATCGGTTCCCCACCTCGAGCTTGTCGCCGGCCGCACCGCCCGCACCTAATCTCCGCACAGCGGAATACTAGCCACCCGTCTAGACGTTAGGGGCCAGGCGGAAAACGCGGGGGCCCTACCGCTTGCTCTTGTGGTGCAGCGTCCGTTCGTCGATCGGGGCTTCTCCGGATGTCCGCAACGCGCGGTAGTACTCCCTCGCCTCGTTCTGTCGCTCGGCCTCCGCGCCGCTGGCGATCTTCGCCCGCAGGTGCTCCTGTTCGAAGCCGAAGGCATCCACCAGGGACTGCGCGTGCGGACGCAGTCGAGCGACCAGCCGATCGATGTACGCGGTGACGGCCTGAGCACGCTGAGGGGAGAGCCGCCCGTGAATGATGTGCCAGGCGACGTGCTTCTCGATGAGCCCGAGGCCGAACAGGTCGCGCAGCCAGGTGAGCACCTGCCTGGTGCCGGCATCCTGCACCGTGTCGAGTGCCTCGGTGAACGCCTCCCACTGCAGCAGCTCGCCGTGTGCGCGAGCGGCCTCGATGAGCTCGTTCTGCTGCGAGTTGAACAGGGCGGCGGCCTTGTCCTTGGGCAGCTTGTTCGCATTGCGCAGCCGCGTGGCGACCTCGGCGATCATGGTCTCGACGCGGTCGGTGAGCAGTTCGCGCTGGGTCTCGGGGTCGCGCAGCTGACCGACCGAACGCGCCGTCGAGCCCAAGTCGGCGACCGTCTGCGCGAGGCGACGAAGGCCGGAGCCGTGGTACGCCCGGTCGGCGGCCTGGGCGACGACGTAGCGCGCGAGAGCACCCGCATCCGCCTTGGCGAACTTCTTCGAGTAGTCCGTCAGCAGGCGCTTGGCCACCAGCTGCAGCAGCACATTGTTGTCGCCCTCGAACGTGACGTAGACGTCGAGGTCGGCGCGCAGGCTGACCAGCCGGTTCTCGGTGAGGAAGCCGGCGCCGCCGCACGCCTCGCGTGCCTCCTGGAGTGTGTCGAGCGCGTGCCAGGTGGAGAGCGGCTTGAGCGCTGCCGCGAGGGTCTCGAGGTCTTGACGGTCGTCATCCGTGTCGGCCTTGCCGCTGAACACCTCGTCGAACTTCAGCAGGAGCTTGTCGTGCGCGAAGTACTGCGCATACGTCGTGGCGAGCCGCGGGATGAGACGCCGCTGGTGCCGCTGGTAGTCGAGCAGCACCTCCTCGTCGGTGTCGCTGCCCGCCGTGAACTGGCGGCGCTGGTTGCCGTAGGTGACGGCGATGGTCAGCCCCATGGCGGCGCCGATGGTGGATGCTCCGTCGAGCGACACCCTGCCCTGCACGAGCGTGCCGAGCATGGTGAAGAAGCGGCGACCGGGGCTCGCGATCGGGCTCGTGTAGGTGCCGTCCTCCGCGACGTCGCCGTAGCGGTTCAGCAGGTTGTCGCGCGGGATGCGCACGTCGGTGAAGTGCAGGCGTCCGTTGTCGATGCCGTTGAGGCCGCCCTTGAGTCCGTCGTCCTCTCCGCCGATGCCGGGCAGGAACTCGCCCGTCGCGGCGTCGCGGATCGGCACGTAGAAGCAGTGCACTCCGTGGTTCACGCCGTTCGTGATCAGCTGCGCGAAGAGCGTGCAGGCCAGGCCGTCCTTCGCCGCGTTGCCGAGGTAGTCCTTCCATGCGCCGCGGAACGGCGTGTTGACGACGAACTCCTGTGTTTCGGGATCGTAGGTGGCGGTCGTGGCGATGGAGGCGACATCCGATCCGTGCCCGGTCTCGGTCATGGCGAACGCGCCGGGGACCTCGAGGCTCATGATGCCCGGCAGGTACTTGTCGTGGTGCTTCTGCGTGCCGAGGTGCATGACGGCCGCACCGAAGAGGCCCCACTGCACGCCGCCCTTGATCTGCAGCGACGGGTCGGCCGTGACGAGCTCCTCGAACGCGGCGATGTTGCCACCGTGGTCGTTTCCGCCGCCGACGGATGTCGGGAACGCGCGATGCACCTGCCCGTTCTCGACCAGCAGCTTCAGCTGCTCGAACACGCGCGCGCGGTGCTCGTCGAGGCTCAGGCCCTCCACCCGCTGCAGGGCCGGGTTCTTCGCGAACTCCAGGGAGGCGAGACGCACGTCGGCCCACGAGCCCAGCAGCTTGCGGCCCAGCTCGGCCACGTTCACCTCGGCGGGCGGGGCGTCAACGTCGACGGGGCCGGTCTGCAGGGTGTACGAGGACCGGTCCGGCCGTGTGATGTGCTCGGTGATGGGCTTCGAAGCGGTGTCGACCATCGCAAGACCTTTCTGGGCGGGAGTGACGCCTTTCACGGTAGGCAGGCATCCTTGAAGCAGCCAGTTCGCGGTGCGGATGCCACAAACGGCCTTCGGACGTCGGCGCGGATGCCTGTGGCTTTGTGCAACCTTGGGGCTCAGCGGTCCGGATGCCCCCACCGTGCCCAGGCGGCGACGTAGATCGCGAGGCCCACGATGAGCCCGACGACGACCCACAGCACGACGGTGAAGTCGATCCACGAGCCGATCGGAGGTGAGCCGGGCAGGAACGTGCGCAACGGGATGGTCGCGAACAGCATGGCTCCCATCCACCCCATGAAGGAGGGTTCGAGCTTGCGTTTGCCACGGAACGCGGTGATCGCGACGAACAGCACGAGGCACGGCATCACGATGAGCAGGGCCAGCAGCACGAACGCGAACGCCACAGTGCTGCTCGACCGGGTGGCTCGGAAGTCGATGTACTGCGGACTCGAGAGGGCTTCGGCCAGCGTGGCGGGTGTCTCCTTGGGCGCCTTGCCCTTGAGCGCGACGTCCACACGCCATCCGGGAACGTCGCCGGTGAACCAGACGTCCGTCGGTATCGGGCGGCTGACGCCTCCGTTCGTCACGTAGGCGAGCACGATGAGCTCATCGGCGCGGTAGCCGTCGAACGGCCAGTTGCCGATCTCACCGTCGGACAGTACGCGCACGGGTTTCGTCGCTATCGCGGAATCGGCGGGGAACACGATCGACTGTGTTCCCTCGATGGGCGACACGATCACGTGGATGTCCTCGGCGAGCGCGAGCCCGTTACCGGTGAAGAAGGTTTCCGACGGCTTGATGTACACGCTCAGGTCGGCACGCTGGTGCGCAGCATCCACTCCCTCGACGTTCAGTACGACGGTGACCCCGCCCTTCTTCGGCTCAGGCTCGGAAGGCCCTAGGCCCGTCACATGGCCGCTGATCGCGTACAGGGTCACGACGAGCGCGTAGACCACAGCCAGCACGACGACGATGGACACCACTCGCACGAAGGTGCGTCGTCTCGGCGCGCGGCGTTCATCCCCCACGCGCAGAGCCTATGGCGGTGAAGGATGCTCGCCGCCGCGCCCCGCGGAAACCGCGGCGAACCGCCATGCGTCGCGCGCGGCCGCACCTGTCACCGGCTCCTGGCATGCTGTTCGGCATGACGCGGTACATCGCGCTGCTGCGCGACATCAACGTGGGCGGACGCACGATCAAGTCGGCCGAACTGTCCGAGGTGTTCCGTTCGCTCGGATACGACGCAGTGAAGACGGTGCTCGCCAGCGGCAACGTGGTGTTCGAGGCGGACGGCAAGGCATCCGCTCTGCGCACCGAGATCGAAAGGGCGCTCAGCGACACCTTCGGCTATGACGCGAAGGTGCACGTGCTCGACACGGATGCTCTCGCCCAGATCGCCGACGCCTACCCGTTCCCGGCGCGCGAGGGCTGGCACCGCTACGTCGTGTTCCTCATCGGCGCATCCGGAGCACCCGGCTCGACGGATCGGCCGGCCGAGCTGGATGCCGTCGCCCGGCACGCTTTGGGCCTCGAGATCGACCCCGAGCGCGAGCAGCTGGCCGACGGCGGTCCGGTTCTCTACTGGACTGTCGAGCGCGGCCACACTTTGGACAGCGTCGTCGGCAAGGGCATCGGGAGCGGCAAAGGGAAGGCCATGACCACCAACCGCAACCTGAACACGCTGGAGAAGCTGCTGCGATGAGCGTCGAGAGACCCGTGCTGCGACTGCCCGACCCGGATGCCTGGCGCGAGTGGCTCGAGCAGAACCACGACTCGGATCAGGGCGTGCAACTCGCGCTCGCCAAAGGCGGCGCATCGGGCATCACATACGCGCAGGCCCTCGACGAGGCGCTCTGCTTCGGCTGGATCGACGGGCGCAAGCAGGGGCTCAGCGACACCGAGTGGTTGCAGACCTTCACGCCGCGTCGGCCGCGGAGCATCTGGTCGAAGCGGAATCGCGAGCATGTCGAACGGCTCGAGCGCGAGGGCCGCATGACGGACGCCGGGCGCGCGGAGATCGAGCGCGCGAAGGCGGACGGGCGATGGGATGCGGCGTACGCCGGTTCACGAGACATCGGGGTGCCCTCGGACCTCGCGGAGGCGCTGGCGGCGAGCCCGCGGGCATCCGCCATGTTCGCGACGCTCACGAGCCAGAACCGGTTCGCGATCCTGTTCCGCATCGGGAACGTGAAACGAGCGGAGACCCGTGCCCGCAAGATCGCGGAGTACGTCGCCATGCTCGAACGCGGCGAGACCATTTATGCGCAGAAGAACAACTCAAAAGAGGAGACCGGAATATGACCCTTTGGATCTGTGCGACGTGCGGCGTCGAGCACGCCGACTCCCCCGAGCCGCCCGCCGCGGACTGCGCGATCTGCAGTGACGAGCGGCAGTGGGTGCCGCGCACCGGGCAGAAGTGGACCACAGCGGAGGAGCTGCGCGCGGCAGGCATCCGGGTGGGGCTGCGCGAGATCGAGCCGGGGCTGATCGCGGTCACGAGCGATCCCGAGGTGGGAATCGGACAGCAGTCCATGCTGGTGAAGACCGACGCCGGCAACCTGCTCTTCGACCCGCTCGGGTACGTCGACGATGACGCCGCGGTGCGCGTGCTCGAGCACGGACCCGTTCTGGCGATCGTCGCGAGTCATCCGCACATGTACGGCGCGCAGGTGTCGTGGTCGCGCGCACTCGGCGATGCGCCGGTATACGTCAACGGCGCCGATGAGGAGTGGGTGCGGCGGCCGGACGATGTCATCAGGATCTTCCGCGGCACGCTGGAACTGGCGCCGGGGCTGGAGCTGCACACGCTGGGCGGCCACTTCCCCGGAAGCACCGCGGCCCTATGGGACGCCGGCGCGGAGGGCAAGGGTGTGCTGCTGGCGGGCGATGCGATCTTCCCGAACCCGAACGGGACCTCGGTCTCCTTCATGCGCAGCTACCCGAATCTGCTGCCGCTGTCGGCCGCGGTCGTCGCGCGTCTCGCCAGGCAGGCGCTAGGGCTTCGGTTCGACCGGCTGTTCAACAACTTCGGCAGAAGTGTGCCGCAGGATGCTCACGCGGTGATCCGGGCATCCGCCGACCGTTACATCGCGTGGGTGCGGGGCGACCACGACGATCTGACGTGACGGCTCAGGCGGGCGAGGCGGCGACGACCGCGAGCACGTCCTCTCCGTAGGTCTCCAGCTTCTTCGCACCGACGCCGGAGATCTGCGCCAGCTCCTCCAGCGTGCTCGGCCTGCTGGAGGCGACGCCGCGCAGCGTCGCGTCGCCGAACACGATGTAGGCGGGCACGCCCTGTTCCCTCGCCTGCTCCGTGCGCCAAGCGCGAAGCGCCTCGAAGAGCGGATGCGCCGTCGCCGGCAGCGCCTCGACGCTCGCCTTGACGGCGCGCGAACGCGGCGCCCGCTCCGCCTGATGACGCAGCAGCACCTTGCGAGACCCGTTCAGCACATCCGCGCTCGCTGGTGTGATCGCGAGCGTTCCGTAGCCGTCGTCGTTCACCGCGAGCAGTCCGAGCGCGAGGAGCTGTCGCACGACGCCCCTCCATTGCTGCTCACCGAGGTCGTCGCCGATCCCCCAGGTGCTGAGCCCGTCGTGCCTGTACTGGTCGACGCGCGGCGTGCGCTTGCCGCGCAGGATGTCGATGAGGTGCCCCGCACCGAATCGCTGATTGCGCTCGCGCTTCAGGCGCACGACCGTGGATAAGAGCTTCTGCGCGGGGACCGTGCCGTCCCACGTCTCGGGCGGGTTGAGACAGGTGTCGCAGTTGCCGCACTCGCCGGATGCCTGCCCGAAGTACTGCAGGAGGTTCTGCCGCCTGCAGTGCACCGTCTCGCAGAGCGCGAGCATCGCGTCGAGATGGGCGGACATCCGTCGCCGATGGGCGAGGTCGCCTGGCGACTCCTCGATCATCCGTCGCTGCTGCACCACGTCTTGCAGCCCGTAGGCGAGCCAGGCCACAGCCGGCTCGCCGTCGCGGCCGGCGCGGCCGGTCTCCTGGTAGTAGCCTTCGACGGACTTCGGCAGGTCGATGTGCGCGACGAAGCGCACGTCGGGCTTGTCGATGCCCATGCCGAACGCGATGGTCGCCACGATCACGACGCCGTCGTCGCGCAGGAACCGGGACTGCGTGCGCGCGCGAGTGCCGGCGTCGAGCCCTGCGTGATAGGGCATGGCGTCGATGCCGTTCTGGCGCAGGTGCTCCGCGGTCTGCTCGACGGTCTTGCGGCTGAGCGCGTACACGATGCCGGACGCCGGACCCTCGCCGGACCCCGGGTCGCCGGCGAACTCGTTCTTGATGAACGAGACCAGCTGCCGCCGCACCTCGTTCTTCTCCACGATGCGGTACTGGATGTTCGGCCGGTCGAAGCTGGCGACGAAGTGCTCGGCGTTCTGCAGCGCGAGTCGTTCGGTGATCTCGCGGTGCGTGGCCTCGGTCGCCGTCGCGGTGAGCGCGATGCGGGGAACGTCCGGCCAGCGCTGCGCCAGTTCGGAGAGCCCGAGGTAGTCCGGCCGGAAGTCGTGCCCCCACTGCGAGACGCAGTGCGCCTCGTCGATGGCGAACAGCGCGATCTTTCCGCGCGACAGCAACTGCTTCGTCTGCTCGTTGGCCAGCCGCTCAGGAGCGACATAGAGGAGGTCGAGCTCGCCGCGCAGGTACGCGCGCTCCACGGATGCCCGCTGGCGGGCATCCTGCGTCGAGTTCAGGTAGGCGGCGCGCACGCCGACGGCGCTGAGCGCGTCCACCTGGTCGTGCATGAGCGCGATGAGCGGCGAGACCACGACGCCCGTGCCCTCGCGCACGATGGACGGCACCTGGTAGCAGAGGCTCTTTCCACCGCCCGTCGGCATGAGCACCACGGCGTCGCCGCCGTCGACGAGACGATCGATGATCCGCGCCTGGTCGCCCCGGAACCCGTCGTAGCCCCAGACCGTCTGCAGCACGTCGAGCGGGTCGGCGCCGACCATGCGCCGAACGGATGCTCGCTCCAGCTCCTCCTCGAACCGATCGGCGTCTCCGTTGCGGCGTGCCCCACCGTTCGAGGACAGCAGCTCCGGCCCGTAGTCGTCGTCCGGCGGCACGAGCTCGTCTGGGTCCCAATCGGCCGGATTCCAATCCGCCGAGATCGCTTCGGCGAGGTCGGCCGCGGCAGGGTCCGGCGACGGTTCGAACGGTTCGGGCAAGCTCACCGATCCAGGTTAACCGCGGCTTCCGACGGCCGCGTCGGGTCCACGGGCTCCTGTGCGGAACCCGTTCTCCACAGGGCGCCGCTTCGCGGGCATGGGCAGGAAACTCTATCGCGGCTTCGCCGCTCAAAGACTCAATCGGGTTGGGCGGGGGCGGGCGGGGGCCCCGCCCAACCCCACAAACCGCCAAGGGGGCGGGAGCCACACACCGCCGGGAAC
>NZ_JBQCIE010000085.1:0-12676 GCF_051954055.1 Humibacter sp.
CTCGCGTGGGCGGTCACCATCCACAAGTCGCAGGGCAAGACGTACGACAGCGCGATCGTCGACCTCGGCGCCCGGGCGTTCAGCCCGGGGCAGACCTATGTGGCGCTGAGCCGCCTCACCTCGCTCGAGGGGCTCTACCTCACCCGCCCGCTCCGGCCGAGCGACATCATGGTCGATCGGGACGTGGACCGGTTCATGCGCGCTGTGGTCTGACCACACGTCATCCCTTGGGATGATTTCGGTCGGTCCGTTGTCGTCTCGTTACCGCTCGCTCCCCGTATCCGACAACTGTCGACATAGGCTGGAATGCAGGGTGGTCTCGTCGACATCCAGGGCCGGGGGGACCTGAGGGGGAAAGCTATGCCAAGGCGTGAGGGGCGCAATCGGCGGTTCGCGCTGCTCGCAGCCGGGGTGGCGACGGTGCTGACCGGGTCGCTCGCGCTTGCCGGGTGCACCGGACCAGGGACGGCGGCGCCGGTGCCGTCGCAGGCATCCGTCACCCTGCCGTCCGGCGAGGCGAACGCGCTGAAGACCGCCGTGACGGATGCCATGAAGCTGGCCGGAGCATCCGGCGCGATCGTGGGCGTCTGGGCGCCGTGGGCGGGAAGCTACACCGCTGGGCTGGGCACGACGACCACGAACGGCAAGGACCCGGTGACGCCCGACCTGGCCTGGCGCATCGGCTCCGTGACCAAGCCGATGACGTGCACCGTGCTGCTGTCGCTCGTGCAGAAGGGCGAGGTGTCGCTCGACGATTCGGTGTCGAAGTATTTGCCGCGGCTGGTCGGCGTTGACGACCTGAAGCTGGGCCAGCTGTGTCAGAACACGTCGGGCCTCGGCGACTACTCCGCGGCTCTGGCACCGCAGTTCGTGGACAACCCGCTGCGCACCTACGTGCCGCTCGAGCTCGTCTCCAACGGCATGGGCGAGCCGCGCGCCGGCACGCCCGGACAACTGTGGTCGTACTCGAACGCCGGGTTCATCCTGCTCGGCATGGCGCTGCAGGCCGCGACCGGAAAGGACTGGGCGACCCTCTACCGCGACGAGGTGTTCAACCCGCTCGGCATGTCGTCGTCGAGCCTGCCGAGTTCGGCGAGCCTGCAGGGTTCCGGGTTGCACGGCTACGCCACATCGCTGGACACGGTCACCGGCGCCCCCCAGTGCGGCACCGTGGTGGACGACACCGACCTGGCGCCCAGCGCCACCTGGACGGCGAAGGGCGTCGTCTCCACACTCGGCGATCTGAAGACGTTCGCGCAGTCGTTCGCGACAGCATCCCTGCTCCAGGGTGACGCCAAGAAGGTCGCCTGGAAGACCGTGCCGCTCGGCGCGAACGTCGCGGCGTGGCAGCGCTACGGTATGGGCGGCATCCAGCTCGGACCGATGCGCGGGCACGACGGCGCGGTTCCCGGGTTCATCACCGCGATACTGAGCGATCCGCAGTCCGGGCTCACGGTCGTGGTCATGCTGAACAACTCGACGTCCGGCGCGGCCTACGCCCAGTCGCTGGCCATGGAGCTGAGCGCCATCGCGGCAGCGTTCAAGCCGGCCGACGGCCGCAAGGCGCCGACGATCTCACTGCCGTGGAAGGCGGATGACGCCAAGGCGGCCCTCGATCAGCTCGCGGTCTGCCGACCGGCAGGGGCGCCTCCCGCGCCGACGCCTGCACCGGCGACGTCGCCGGCTCCCGCCGCGTACAGCCCGGCGCCGGCGAACTGAACGGGCGGCGCAGATTCCGCCCCGCGCGCTCGGTTAGCCTCGAGCCATGCCTATCGTTCCCGACACGAAGAACTGGACGTGGGTGCTCGAGCGCGCCTGCCCGGAATGCGGATTCGACGCCAGTACCGTCGCGTTCCGCGAGATCCGGCGGCTGACGAGAGAGAACGCGGCCGCGTGGATGCCCGTGCTCGAGCGCGAAGACGTACGCGTTCGCCCCGACGAGAACACGTGGTCGCCGCTGGAGTATGCGGCACACGTGCGTGACGTCTACGGCGTGATGGGTCGCCGACTGCAGCTGCTGCTGACGCAGGACGATCCCGAGTTCGAGAACTGGGACCAGGATGCGACCGCGGTCGCCGAGCGGTACGGCGAGCAGGACCCTGCCGTCGTGGCGGCCGAGCTGCGCGAGGCGGCGGAGGCGCTAGCGGATGCCTGGGAGGCGGTACCGGACTCCGCTCTCGGTCGCAGCGGTCGCCGCAGCGACGGGAGCGTCTTCACGGTGGAGTCGCTCGCGAGATACTTCATCCACGACCCGGTGCACCACCTGTGGGATGCGCGCTGAGTCCTACCCGCAGAGCGGGACGCCGGCGGACGTCAGGATGACGGTGCGGTTCTGCTCGGCGAGGGCGTCGGAGTAGGTGCCCGTGGCATCCGTCTCGGGTTTGAAGCCGCACCACGAGTGACCGACGCCGGCGGTCGCCAGCAGGGATGCCGGCACGCCGAGGGTGACGAGTGCCTGCTTGACGGCATCCGCTCGTTGTTTCGACAGTGCAAGGTCGGCCGTGTTGCTGGTCGCCTGGTCCTTCGAGGCGGTTCCGGTGATGGTGACGACCTGGCCGTTCTGCTCGATCGACGGAACCAGACCGGCCAGCACCTTCTCTGCCGCGGAGGGGTTAGAGAACGTGGCGGTGTTCTTGACGAACAGCAGGTCGCTGTCGCGCACGATGATCGGCTGCGACCAGTCCGTCTTGGTCGCTGCGGCCGGGACGGGCACCGCAGTGACCGCGGGAAGCCCTGGCGCCGCTGCGCCGGACGCCGGCTCGGGCAGCACCGAGAGCGTGCCGCCGGATGCCTTGATGATCGCCGCCCAGATCGCCTGCAGGTTGCTGCGCGCGGTGATGGTCAGCGGCTGCTGGGCGCCCGCGACGTCGCCGAGGCCCGACCAGTACACCGTGACGCCTTTGAGGTCGGTCGGCAGCTCCCCCTTCGATTTCAGGTCGGCGACCACCTGCTGCGCATCCGCGGTGAGGAGGCCCTGCACCGCGAAGTTCAGCGGATCGACGGTCTGCAGTCCGTTCCCGATCACGAGCACGCCCATCGAGTTCGCGCCAAGGTTGCGCGCGGCCTGATCGATGGCGTCGAGGAAGTCCACCTCCGGGCTGGACGCCTTCAGCGACTGGATGTAGCTCGTCACCTGCGCGAGCTTGTTGCGCTGGTCGCTCTTGCAGACGATGTCGTCGTTGGCGGTCGAGCCGAGCAGCGTCGTTCCGCGCGCCTCCGGCTTGCCGGACGGCACCACGATCGTCACGCTTCCGTTGCTCGCGCCTGTCGCCTGCAGCTGCTGCGCCGCGGATGCCGGCAACTGGGTCGCCGGCTCGTTCGCCGTGCTGCCGGCGACGACGCCCAGGTTCCGCTTGTTCGCCTGGCTGCACGGTCCAGACGACGCCGCGGCCGACGAACAGGCCGCGAGCGACACGGCGACGAGGCAGGCCGCCACGGCGGGGGCGATGAAGCGGAGCGGATGTCTCACTGCGGCTCCCTTCTCAGCTGCAGTTCGTGGATGATCTGGCTGGTTCCCTGCGGATCCCGCTGCCGCTGCGCCAGCCGTGTCGCGAGCTGGGCGCGCACCTGCTCGAGCTGCGAGCGGAGCGTGTCCTGAGCGAGCTCGTAGCGTCGACGGTCCGCGTCATCCTGCGCAGCCTGCTGCGCGACCGCCTCCGCCGCCTTGAGCTGCTCCGCGAGCAGGCGATCGCGGTACTGGCGCAGCCGTGCCACCCGACGCCATCCGCGTTCCACGGCGGTGACCAGGGGCCGTGTCGTGAGCCACGCGGTGACGAAGCTCAGGGCGCCGGAGGTCGCGAGAACGCCCAGCATGAGGAACGCCATGATCGTGTCGGGCGCCGTCCAGGAGAAGCCGGTTGCGGTCGTCGGCTGTCCTGCGCCGACGAGGCCGGAGAGCCCGCCCGCAGCCTGCGCGTCGATGCCCGCCTTGATTCTGGCGAGGGTGACGACGATGAGGATGGCCGCCCACAGCACGCCGAGCCCGACCACGACGGCGACCCAGCCGCGGGTGGTGATGCCGCTTTCGATTCGACGGATGAGCACGGCGATCAGGTGCGGAATCGTCACGATCGCGGCCGAGATGCCGGCCGTGATGATGTACATCATGGCGCCGATCGACCCGTACTGGCTGTCGTTGCGCAGCAGCAGCGTGAGCGTCTGCGAGAGCAGGTAGTAGTCCACCGCCATCATGCCGAGCAGCAGCACGTAGACCATCACGTGCGCGAACGGCGAGAGGCGGCCGAGCCGCGGACCCCTCCGCGGCGGCTTCATCACGATGTCGCGAGCCATGTCATCCCCCTCATCGTGAGCTCAGGCGTAGCTGTGGAACTGCGGATCGCGCGCGGCGAGCTTGCGCTCGAGCATGGCCGCCTCTGCCTCGGCCTTGCCGAGGTCGGCGTGCGCGGAGCGCAGCGCGCCGTCCACGAGCTCGATGCGGCCGCGCGCGATGGTCTGCAGCGCTTCGCAGGTGGACTCGTGCCGGGTGCGCTGCCTCGCGAGGTCGGCGAGACCGGCGTTCTCGAACGCGGAGATCTCGTGCTCGAAGACATCCAGGGTCTCCACGTCGAGCGAGCGTCTCATGCGCCAGAGCCGCCAGCGCAGCCGTCGCGACAAGCGCTTCGTCTTCGGCAGGCGGTACTCGACCGTCTCCAGCCCGAATGCGTCGTGCGTGTCGACCACGGCGACGATGGCCCCCAGCCGATTCCGTTTCGACATCGTTCCCCTCCCATGAATAATGCGGGTTTGTCGCGTGCGAGCGGCTCAGCCTGCGGCGTCCGTCCCGCCGTTGCCTGCGTGTCCCGCCGCGATCGCGCCGCCGAACAGGTCCGTGCCGTGCCACAGCTCGAGCGCTCTGTGGCTGTCGTCGACCGTGAGCCAGGTGGGCCGGGTGAGTGCCGGCGGCCGGTCACTGATGTTCTCGGCGGCAGGATGCACCCGCCGCAGCGTGCCCCAGTAGATCGCCGTCTTCTCGTCCGAGTAGTCGAAGTACCGACGCGCCCGCAGGCGCGCCACGGTGAACCTGGTGTGGATGATCGCCTTGAGGTGCGCCGACCTTCTGTGGTCGCGCTGGATGCGCCGCTCGAGTCGCCGCAGATCCTCGTGAGCTGGGCTCGTCGGGTCGGGCTGTGCCATCGCATCCCGCAGCGCCTCGGCCGCCGCGCGTTCGAGCGCACTGGAACGCTCGGCGTACTCGCGCTGCTCGCGCACGATGGTGTCAGCGAGCGCCTCGTGCTCCATCCACTGGGAGCGCACATCAGTGAAGAACCGCTGGCCCTCCCGCTGCGCGTACGTGGCCGCGTGCGCCTGCAGTGCGGCGACCGTCGGGGTGGGATCGCCGACCGGCTCAGCCTCGTAGGCTGCTCGCGGCACCCCGGCACGGGCGTCCCGTTTCGCCAACCGCCTCAGACGGGTCCGGGTGAACACACCGACTCGCAAGGGAGCGCGAGGGGTGCGCGGGGGACGCAGGGCACGGGCATCCGACACGGGGACCTCCTCTTCGTCGCGGTCGGATCCGATCCGGCCGCACCGAGGAGATACACGGTAGGCGTGCCGGATGACAGATCGCCATGAGGCTCATCAGACGCTCGGCGAATCGAGATGTCGGCGTTATCCGTGGCGGAGTCACCCGAACTGGGGCGCCGGAACGGGCCGTTCTGCCCGTATTCGCTTCGACGTGCTCTGGTTTGTCGCCGCCCGGCGCGGCAAGATGTTCGCATGTGCGCGGTGGAGCTGGGAGCGAAGGCCCGGTGGGCCTTCGCCGCGACCCTCCCTATCGCACGGCCGTCACGCCGCGGGCGGCGCGCCGGAACCGGCGATGGGGGCCCAGCGCCCAGCCAGCTGCGCTGGCTCGGGTCACCGGCCTCATGTGGGGATGCCATGGGCGCGGATGCCGCGGGGGCCGCAACTGCGCCCATCGGCCCCGAACAGACTTGACCGCCACGCCCGGACCCGGCCGGCGCGCCGATCATTCGGCCGAATACGAGGTGTGCCGGCCGTGCGGGCAGTTGCCTGGGCGATCCCTTTGGAGCCGAAACCTAGGGTGAGAGCATGACCACCGGAACGCCCGCGAACGATCCGTCGCGGGTCTCGGCGCACGCATCGCCTCCAGCGCACGAGCCGGAGCGACCGCCTCAGCCGCCGGTGCGGCACCGGCCGCCCGCTGAGCTGATCGCCGTCGTCGTGCTCACGTACATCGCAGGGTTCCTGGCGATCGGTGTGGGCATCCTCTTCATCCTGCTGCGCTACGTGGTCGACAACGGCATGTTCGGCGGATCGTTCGGTGTCACGCTGATCGGTGCCGTTGTCATCCTTCTGGGGCTCTTCATCATCGCGCTGGCGTCGGCTCTGACCAGGGGCAAGCACTACGCGCGCGTGCTGACGACGATCGCGATGGCCGCAGAGTTCGCGCTCGCCGTGATCGCGCTCGTCGTTGACGCGACGTCGTACTGGTTCGAGATCGCGCTCATGGCGGCCGCGGTGCTCACCACCGTCGTTCTCTGGGTGGGGAGAGGCGGCCGGTACTTCGCGCACATCAGCGCGCAGGATGCCGCGCGTCGACAGACCGGGCTGTAATCGCCGCGAAGTCAGTAGTCGCCGGTTCCGCCATGTCGGCGGACATAGCGGCGGTGGATGAAGCGCACCACCTCGACACCGGCGATCGCGACGATCGACAGGCCGATCACGAGGAGTGTCGTGATGAGCGACGGGTCGGTGAACCCGAGGAACGTGCGCGCCAGCGGAACCGCGTACACCAGGATGAGGCCGATCATCATGGCACCGATGATCACGATCTTCCAGCCGTCGATCGGCCGGGAGAGCACCACGAGAATCCACAACCCGATGATCGTGAGGATGAGGGTGGCTCCGGTGCGCAGTTCCTCCTGCTGGATGCCCGCCCCGCCGGCCGCCCACGCGTACCACCACACGACGAGGCCGACCACCAGGCCGGCCGGCACCGCGAAGCTCAGCGAGCGGCGCAGGAATCCGGGGATGTAGCGGCGGGTGTTCGGCATCAGTGCCAGGAAGAACGCCGGGATGCCGATGGTCAGCCCGTCGACGACGGAGAGCTGGCGCGGCAGGAACGGGAACTGCATGATGCTGATGCCGAACACGATCGCCAGCACGGTGGCCCAGGCGGTCTTCGTGAGGAACAGCATCGAGACGCGCTCGATGTTCGCGATCACCTGGCGTCCCTCCGCGACGACGCCCGGCAGGTGCTCGAACTTGCCATCGAGCAGCACGATGCGCGCAACGGCCTTCGTCGCGGCCGAGCCGGACTCCATCGCGATGCCGATGTCGGCCTCCTTGATGGCGAGCGCGTCGTTCACCCCGTCTCCGGTCATCGCCACCGTGTGTCCGCTGGACTGCAGAGCCTGCACGATGGCCTTCTTCTGAGTCGGAGTGACCCTCCCGAAGACCGTGTGCCGCTCGAGCTCTGCGGCGAGGGCATCCTGGTCGTCGGGCAGTTCGCGAGCATCGAAGCCGCTCGGGGCATCCAGCCCCACCTCGCGGGCGATCGCCGCGACGGTCTGCGGATTGTCGCCGGAGATGATCTTCACGTCCACACCCTGGGACGCGAAGTAGCCGAGCGTCTCCAGTGCGTCGGAGCGGACGCTCTCGCGGAACGTGAGCAGTGTGACCGGCTTCAGCCCGGCGGGCAGGGTCTCGGCGTCGACGTGCTCTGGAGTGAGCGCCGCGGGGCAGTGCCCGAGCACCAGCGTTCGCCGACCGGATGCCGCCAGCTGGGAGGATCTGCTCCGCAACTCCTTGTGTGCGTCGCCCTGGAACACCATCTCGGGACCGCCCAGCACCCAGGTGCCCTCCGCGGCCCCTGTGAACGACACGGCGCTCCACTTGCGGGCGGACGAGAACGGGATGCGCGCATCCGGCTCGAGGTCGCACTCCGCCTGGTAGGCGGCGGCCAGGCACCGTGCCGTGGCGTTCGCGTCGGGTTCAGCGCCGTACCAGGCGAGCACCTGCTCCCAGCCGCTCGGGGCTTCGCGGGGAACGGGCTCGGCCTCCAGCGTGGAAAGCGTGCCGGACGTCGAGCGGAACACCGGATGCGCCTCATCGAACACGATCTCGCCCTCGGTGAGCGTGCCGGTCTTGTCGAGGCAGATCACGTCGACCCGGGCGAGACCCTCGACCGCTGGGAGTTCCTGCACGAGCACCTGCCGCGCCGCGAGCTTCACCGCACCGACCGCGAACGCGATGCTCGTCATGAGCACCAATCCGAGCGGGATCATCGCGATCACCGATGCGATCGCGTTCACTGCGGCCTGCCGCCACTCACCGCTGCTGATCGCCTCCGGCCAGCCGCCGAACACGAAGATCTGCGCGTTGAGCACGAGAAGCGCGACCGGTCCGATGATCCAGGCCTGGAACTTGAGCACCTTGTCGACGGATCGCCGCAACTCGCTCGCGACCAGTGAGAACCGCTTCGCCTCACTGGCGAGCTTGTTGGCGAACGAGTCGGCGCCCACCCGCGTGACCCGTGCGGTGCCCTCGCCGCCGACGACGATCGAGCCGCTCAGAACTTCGTCGGCGGTCTGCTTGTCGACGGCATCCGACTCGCCGGTGAGCATCGACTCGTCTGCCTGCAGCCGGGATGAGTCGATCACCACCCCGTCAGCGGCGATCTGGTCGCCGGCCCGCAGCACGAGGATGTCGTCCAGCACCACGTCGGCGATCGTCACGTCGCGAAGCTCGCCCTCGCGCATAACGCGTGCCGTCGGTGCGTGCAGCAGCGCCAGCTTGTCGAGGGCAGCCTTCGCTCGGAACTCCTGCACGGATCCGATGATCGTGTTCGCTATAGCGCTCAGGCCGAACAGGGCATCCTGCCAGCGCCCCAGGATGAGCAGCACGGCGAAGCAGGCCACGATGATGCCGTTGAACAGCGTGAACACGTTGGCGCGCACGATGCTCCACGCGGAGCGGCTCGTGGCATCCGTGTAGGCGTTGGTGCGGCCGTCTGCCACCCGTTCGGCGACCTCGGCCGACGTGAGGCCGAGCGTCGCGCCGGCCGTGTCGGTCATCGTCTCCCCTGTCGACGCTCGGGCGGGTTCGAGGAACGCTCAGCGGCATCCGCGCCGCCCGATGCGAGCATAATGGAGCACTTTGCGTGGAGCACGGCGCCGCTACGCCCGTACCATCGACGAGTGAGCGAAGAGGCCAGCGGCGGAAGCGTCGGGGAGAGATCGGACGGGACCTCTGCCGACGACCAGGTGGTGGAGTCGTACTTCAGCGCCGACCGAGCGAAGGCGTTCATCGACGCCGTCGTCGCGATCGCGCTGACGCTGCTCATCCTGCCGTTGCTGGATGCCATCACCAGCCTCGCGCACCTCCCGCCTGACAGGCTTCCCGGTGCCGCGAAGTGGTTCGGGGACAACTGGCTTCTGTTGCTGGCGTTCCTGATCAGCTTCGCGCTGATCGCGACGTTCTGGCTGAATCACCATCGCATGTACGCCGGCGTGCGACGCGTGAGCACTGCGCTGCTCTGGCTGAACGTGGCGTGGCTGCTGACCATCGTGTGGCTGCCGGTGGCGACGGCGATGATCAGCATCCTCGACAGCGATGATGCGCTCGTGAAGGTCTCGTACGTCGGAACGATGGGTGTGGCCAGCCTGATGGCCCTCGCGCAGGAACTCTTCCTCCGTGCACATCCGGCGCTGCATGACATTTCGCCGGACGCGTTGCTGCGAGGCATCGCCGTGAACATCGCGATGATCGTGCTCTTCGGTGTGAGCCTTCTCGTCAGCATCCTTGTGCCCGAGATCAGCTACTTCGCGTTGTTCCTGCTCATGCTGACCGGGCCGGTGGCGCGCCTCATCGGCCGGATGCTCGGAGTGCGGCGACCGCCGAAGCAGGCATCCGCGACCCCGGAACGCTGATTCGGAGATCATCGCCGCCGTGAGGAGGAGAGCAAAGCACATGGAAGAGAAGGGCCTCGTCCTCGACCCGGCCGATGAGAGGCACGCGAAGGCGATCGCCCGACTTCGCGCCGAGCGGATCGGTTGGCTGGGCACGATCGGCCGAGACGGATATCCGCATGCCGTTCCCGTGTGGTTCCTGTGGCACGACGACGCGATCATCGTCTTCAACCAGCCCGGCTCCGCCAAGGTGAAGAATCTCCGGGAGAATCCGCGAGCCTTCTTCCACCTCGAGGCGGGTGCCGACACGGCACAGGTGCACGTGCTTCAGGGCGATGCAGAGGTGTCGGATACACCCGCGAAGGACTGGGCCACGACGCTGACGACGCCGTTTCTCGAGAAGTACGCGCTGGACCTGCAATACCTCGGGCAAACCCTCGAGGAGCTGTGGAGCGGCTATTCCGTGGTGACGATCCTGCGGCCACGCAGGCTCATCACCCTCTGACGGACTCCTCGTCGCGCAACCCGCGGATCATGCTCTGCAGGATGCGGAAGGCGTCCGCCTGCTCGTTCTGCGAGAGACCGCTCAGCATCCTCAGCTCCACGGATCGGACAGCGGTGGACGCCTTCTCCAGGCTCCGTCTCCCGCGCGGCGTGAGTCGCGTGGGAAGGACCTTCCCGACGGTCGCCTCCGAGGCTCTGGTGACATAGCCGTCACGTTCCAGGTTCTGGAGCAGCACGTTCATCGACTGCCTGGTCACGAAAGCGCCGCGAGCCAGTTCGGAGTTCGACAGACCCGGGCGTTGCGCCAACAGTTCCAGGCAGGAGTAGTGGGTCACGGTCATTCCGAGCGGGCGCAGCACAGCCTCCATGGCGACGCGCAGTGCGCTCGAAGCCTCCTTCAGCAGGTAGCCCAACGAGGTCTCCAGATGGATGCCGGCTTCGTCTTGACTCATGTCAGCATTCTGACATAGAGTGGTGTGTGTCAGGAATCTGACACATTCAATCAGCTTTTGTAAGGAGCTTCCCGATGCCCGTTTCCGGTCCCGACTTCATCTCTCTCCAGGTTCGCGACCTCGACGTGTCGCGGGAGTTCTACGAGAAGTACCTCGGTCTCGTCCGGTCTCCGGCCGGCCCTCCGCACGCTGTCGTCTTCGATACGACGCCGATCGCGTTCGCACTGCGAGACCTCGTTCCCGGTACCGACCTGGCCTCCGTCGCACAGCCCGGCATCGGAGCGGCGATCTGGCTCCGTGCGACGGACGTGCAGAGGATCCACGATGCGCTTGTGGCCGAGGGTCACACGATCGTCGCGGCTCCAATCGACGGCCCGTTCGGTCGCACCTTCACGTTCGCCGACCCTGACGGCTACCACATCACGCTCCACGATCGGGCGTGAGGTGCGGGGTCAGCTCTCCGTCCACAGCCGTCTGTACTGCACAGCTGTCCACAGGGAAAAGTGCTGGTCAGGGTGCGGTTCGGAATGTCGGTGGGTGGTGTTTGACTTGTTCGCATGAGCACCCCGAACGCACCGACCGCCGACCCGACGGCGACACTGTCGGCTGCGTTCGACGCGCTCGCGGCAGCACTGGATGACGTGCTCCCGGCCGTGGAGGTGCACGGTCTCGGCGATGAGGCGCTCCTGGCAGCGACGCGGGCGGTGGAGGTGCTGGGTCGTCGGGTGGATGCGTTGCGGGCGCACTGCGCCGGAGAGATCCTGGAACGGTCTCCGAAAGGACTCGGTGCGGAACGCCTCTCCGCGCGCAACGGGTGCCGCACACCCGCCGAACTCACCGCCCGGTTGACCGGGGTGACCGAAGCGACCGCTGCCCGGCGGGCGGCGCTCGGTCAGGCGGTGACCGTGCGCGGGTCGCTGACTGGTGGGTTGTTGCCGCCGAAGTTCCCGGCTGTCGCGGCAGCGGTTTCCGCCGGTGACCTCGGTGAGGATGCGGCCCGGATCATCATCAGCACGCTGTCGAGTGTGGAGCTTCGGGCGGACCCCGTCGACTGGGCTACCGCCGAAGAGGAACTGGTGGCGTCGGCGGTGGGCGGGTTCTCCGCCGACCAGACCCGTGTCCAAGCCATGGTGTGGAAGATCGCGTTGGACCCGGACGGGGTGGAGACCGGTGCGGAGGAGGCGATGCGGCACCGCACCTTCACCCGGTTGGGCACCCATGGTGGGTTGGTGCGGTATCGGATGGAGTTGATGCCGGAGATCTCCGGGAAACTGGAGCAAGCACTCGCCGCGGTGGTGTCCCCGAAATCGAAGCCCGTGTTCCTCGACGACGACGACGACGCAGCAGAAGCGGGCTGGGATGATCGTTCGTCGCCGCAGAAGCGGCATGATGCGTTCGCGTCCCTGATCGATGCCGCCGCCCGCAGTGCACAGGTGGCGTCGATGGGTGGTGCCGCGCCGACCGTCCTGGTCACCGTCGACCAACACGACCTGACCGAGGGGCGTGGTGCCGGGTGGATGGACGGGGTGGAGGAGCCGATCCCGATGGCGGCGGTGACCCAGTTCGCCTGCGCCGGCGGGATCCAGAAACTCCTCCTCCGGGAGGGGAAGATTCTCTCGTTGTGGGCGCCGGAACGCTGCTTCACCGCCCAGCAACGCCGCGCGATCGCCGCCCGCGACAAAACGTGTGTCATCCCCGGCTGCCGTATCCCGGCCGGGTGGTGCGAATACCACCACGTGCAAGAGCACTCACGAGGGGGACCCACCGACACCAGCAACGGTGCCGCCGTCTGCTGGTTCCACCACCGGTCCATCGACACCGGTGGGTGGGCGATCCGCATGCACAACGGGA